>NZ_JBMERO010000020.1:0-66453 GCF_049310945.1 Bacillus sp. DJP31
AAATGCCAACTACTAATAAGTATCCGACAATAAATTCAATGAATGCAGCTAATACAATGAAAATATCATAGGGAAAACCAAATTTAGGAACTCCATGATGCTGGATTATGCTAATGGTTAATTCTGGATATACCCATTTTTCCACTGCAATCCAACATAATGATAATCCCGTTCCTAAATAGAGAATGGGAAGCCCCAATCTTCTATCTTCGTTTTTTCTATAGGGAGGACACCTATATAGAGAGGTAAAAGCCGTAATCCAGCATATGGAAGACCCCAACCTCAGCTGTTACATATACAAAAAGTCCTAAAAGAAAGCTTGCACCTAATTTTGTTGAAATATGGTGTGGAATCAACAGGAGAATCATTGAAAGGATAATCCAGAATATTTCTAATGTTGATGTTACTTTAAACTCAGGCGCAAAAATAGACCCATTCATTATCTGCAATAGGAGAGCTATTGCTGTTCCGTATCCATTCCCTATCTTCTATACATTTTGTTCGTAGTCTTTGATAGCTCTGTGAACATGTTAAACATGTCGATATACACTTTATGGTTGTCCGCATTTGGCTTATAGAGTCCTTGCATGGGAATGCACTCTTTAATAGATTCTAGGGTATTGACCTCACCTATACCTTGCAAGGCAACCCAAGCTGCTCCCCATGCGGAGCTTTGATGACTAACTGGAACTTGTACTTCCTGATTAAAAACATCCGCCGTTATTTGAAGCCATAGTGGCGAACGGGCAAATCCTCCACTTGCAAGGAGTTTGGTTGGCTTGCCAGCAAGTCTTTCTAGCGCTTGTCCGACATGATAAACGCTATATATAACTCCTTCCAACCCAGCACGAATAATATGTTCTCTTTTGTGCCTTAATGACAGTCCAAACAGATTTCCTCTTACCTCTGAATTCCAAATCGGTGCTCTCTCCCCGTTTAAATAGGGAAGAAATAATAACCCCTCCGCTCCGGGACCCACTTTCTCGGCTTGAGAAAGGAATGCCTCATAACTTTCATGACTTCCGAGTGTTTCCTTTAACCATTGTAAAACGATGCCACCGTTATTAGTAGGACCGCCAATAAGGGACATCGAGTCGGTAAAGGTGTAACAAAATGTTTGTTGAAGAGCATCTGTTTTGGGTTGAGCAACTAATTGCCTAATAGCTCCACTTGTACCAATTGTGATGGCGACCTCCCCTGGATCAATGGCACCAACTCCCAAATTTGCGAGAGATCCATCACTCGCCCCAATTACAAACGGGATGTCTGTTGGCATTCCTGTTTGATGAGCAATCGCTTTATTTAAGCCGGTAATAACTTCTGTCGGTGGGACTGGCTTAAAGAGTCGATCCTCTGTAATACCAGCTAGCTTTAACGCATCTTGATTCCATGTTCGTTTATGTATGTCAAATAAACCTGTTGCAGAAGCAACCGCATAATCAACCACCTTGCACCCAAACCAGCGGTATAAGATAAATTCTTTTATGGACACAAATGTTGAGGCTGCAAGATATGGGGTGAAATTATTTTCCTTCATCCACATGAGTTTCACTAATGGAGACATAGGATGAATGGGTGTTCCTGTCGATTGATAGAGAGATAGACTATGCTCATTTAATTGAGAAGCTTGTTTTGAGGCACGTCCATCTGCCCATGTAATAGAATGAGATAAAGGTTCCCCTTCATTGCTCATACAAATGAGAGAGTGCATAGCACTCGACAAACCAATCGCCAAAATGGTACTTGAATCTATTTTACTTACTTCAATTAAATGATGAAGTACAGCAATTGTTGCTTGTTCAATTTCTAAGGGATCTTGTTCAACCCAATTAGGATTGGGCGTGTATAAGGGGTAGGATCTCTCGTGCTCAGCTACAACATGACCACTCTTTGTAAAAGCAACCGCTTTCACACTAGTTGTTCCAATATCGAGTCCAATAACAATAGAACGGCTCATAAGATACACCTTCTTCATTCATTACCTTTTCAGGTGAAATTTTCATTTAATTAAAGCTTACATTATCATAAAGAGACAAGAAAAACATACGTTTCAAAGAATTATTGCTGGTAAAAAATATTATTCTTGCAAAATCGTGGTAGTTTATGTTAATAACGGTTATAATAGGATATAAGGGATAAACCCTTTGGGTCTCCTGGTGATTAGACTCATTGGCGAAAAAAGCGTGAGACCTAAACAGGAAGGATGACCGATATGACAAGTGTGTTCTATCAAGCGAAAGCTGGAGACGGATTTCAAAAGAAGGGTCTGAAGAGAACCAATTTCTTCTTTAACACCCATCAAGAAGCTGTATCAGAAGTTTTAGCCCTAAAGGAAAGAATGGATGATACTTACAAGAATGATATCCAATGGGATTACAACGGAGAGATTACAGGCTCATCATCGAAAATGAAGATACTTAGAGGATACTTAGGTGGGGACCTGGAAACAAACCCGTTTTACCTTCAAATAGTATCTACTGAACAGACAGATAAAGTTAAAACCATTACTCCAGGCAAGCCTAAAAAGCTTACACCAAAGTATAAAAAGGTAATAAAAAGAGTTGAAGAGTTTTTAAAATAAACATATATGAAATAGGGGCAGGTTCATTTGAACCTGCCCCTATTTTTGTTTAGAAGAGTAGCTTAAAGAGCTGATTCCCAAAATAGAAACTAAAGCCTAGTAAACAAAGACCAGCAGTAAAGGTAATGGATCTTATTAAGTTTTTATTCATGAGTCGTTTGGAGAAGTGGACAGTGAAAATGACATTTAGATTTCATAAAAAGAGTCCGAGTATAATTGCAAAGCTACAGATGATCGAGAATACAAAGGAATGATGGGTGATTAGAGTTTGGAGGGAAGTCCCATACCATTTTTTACTAACTTTTACAAATTCTAAATTTTGAGTTGTTTTTTTATGTAATACTTTAAGAGTAGGTGTTTTTTAATAAATATTTTAGGGAGGATTAAAAAAGAATGATAAAAAAATTGTTTAGTAGTCTTTGTTGCATTTTTATTTTATTATCTTTTGGGCCATTTAAGAGTATACAGGCAGATTCATTAAACAACTTGGAACAAATTTTTGATCAAGAAATTGATGTTAAAGAGATTAATAAGAATATTAAATTCCGAGAAAAAATGGGCTTGAAGAGTGATCAGAATTTTGTTGAATATTTACTGAAGAATAAAGATAGTTACTTTGAAAAGAACAGTTATATCCTTACTGAAGAAGAATTTACTGAAATTAACAAAAGAACAGATATGCATGAAATAGAACTTCCTAAAATAAGGAATTATTACAGAAAGCATTACTGACAATTTTACAATCTATATCGATCAAAAACATCAAGGTAAAATTTATATTGGTTTTACTTCAGATCTAAAAGAGGGTGTTCAAAAAGTCCGGCAAAAATAGCTTCAAATTTCTTCGTCAGCTCGTCTCTCCGCTCCTCACGTATACAAAACATACGCGCAGGAAGCTCAAGACTTCGCTTCCTCGAACTTCTTTGCTCTTTTTGTCCTCCTTTTTGAACAGACTCTAAAAGGTGAAGACAAACAAAAAACAAAAGATTTATCTTCTGCTCCTGAAAAAATAATTATCTATCAAGTTAAGTACACACAAAAGGATTTGCAAAATTTAACTAAAAAGCTATTTAGTGATATTTAAGTGCTTAACAATAAAAACATAAAATTAATTAGTTCCACTACCGACATAAAAAAAGAAAGAATTGTTTTAGGTATTGAAGATCCAACAAAAGATGGATATTAATTCGGAGGCTAATACTATGAGAGTATTATGGATTTCATTTATTCTATTATTAGTTTCATGTTCTCAAGGAGAGTCAAATTCGATTGAAGGAATAGAAGGTGAAATTACTATAATAGATTCAGAGTCAATGAATCTATATGTTTTTAATGATGACCTATGGTGAAGTGGAACTTAAAACAAATAAGAATACTTCCATAGTCTTTAATAATAATAGAAGTGCTGAATTTTGGGATCTAAAAGTAGGACAAATTGTGAAGATATTTTATGAATCAGAACCAATTGATTCACAACCTCTTCAGGCCACAGCTGCTGAGATTAAAATAATTAAGTATAAGCTTTAATATGCGAGTCGGCAAAATAGCTACTAAATATTGCTTTTGTGTGACCGGAAGTTGTTTAGTGTATATAAAATGAGGTTTATACAATATGTTGGTGAATATCCGACAAAGTTAAGTCTATTCGAATAAAAGATATGAAGAATGGATTAGCTATTAGAGGGTGTTCAAAAAGTCCGGCAAAAATAGCTTCAAATTTCTTCGTCAGCTCGTCTCTCCGCTCCTCACGTATACAAAACATACGCGCAGGAAGCTCAAGACTTCGCTTCCTCGAACTTCTTTGCTCTTTTTGTCCTCCTTTTTGAACAGACTCTATTAAGCTAATCCATTGTTTACTTTTGACTTAATAATACTTCATTCCCATTTAAACACATAACTAGCTATAGCAAATCCTCCGATTAACCAGGCTGATAGGATCAAAGTTTCAAAGCCAAGAGCTAAAAATGGGGTACCAATATTCATTGTTTCCCTGAGTGCTGAGCTTAAGTGAGCAATTGGTAGTATTTTTACAAAAGGTTGTAAAAACTCTGGCATGTTACTAATAGGGAAGAAAACTCCACCTAAAAACAACATAGGAAAGGTGACAAACCCAGCGATTGGTCCAGCACTTTCTGGATTTTTCGCGATACCTGCAATGATAAAACCGAGTGACATAAATGCGAGTGTTCCGAGCACCACAAAGAAAATGAGAGCAAGCCAGGATCCAGCAACATCAATATCAAAGACAAGGTTAGCAATTAGGAGAACAAGTAATGCTTGGCTTCCGTTCAAAAACAATCGGGCGGTTATTTGAGCAGCAATAAAGGTAGAGGCTTTGAGTGTGGTCCCTTGCATTCTTCTCAAAATTCCTCGTTCACGCCATGCAGCAATTTGCCCAGCGACACCATTCATATTGTTGCTCATAATCATCATTGCAACAATTCCAGGCACTAAAAAGTCTACATAACGAATCGTTTTTGCCTCAATACCAAATGATTCAATTGTTATGGTCGGTTCGTAGCTAACAAGGTCTTTGCTATATTGGTCTATAATTCCGTTTACAACAGTCAAGCCAAGCTCGGCTGCTGCCAAATTGGTCTCATTATAATAAACAGGAAGTGGATAGGGAGCTTCATCCTCTGTTTCTGTTTCAGAACCATACCCTTTTGGTATTTCTAGCAAGAGAGGAACATCCCCATTTTTTACAGCAGATTTCCCTTCCTCTACGCTATCATAGTAGGTAACTGTAATACCCTCATTTTTTTTAAATAATTCTTCTAACTGAATAGAAGTTTCAGATTGATCATCATTCACAATTGCAATGCTAAGAGACAAGTTATTCCCTCCTCCGACAAATGTGCCAAGAGCAAGCATTAAGATAATTGGAAAAAGTAAAGTGAAAAATAGAACCTGTTTATTTCTTGAGAAAATGCGTAATTGTGCCAGTGTTAACTGCAAGTAGGCTCTCATGATTCTCGTAAGCTCCTTCCTGTCATATGAATGAATACATCCTCTAAAGTAGCGGACCTAGTTTGAAGCTCTTCTATGATCACATTGTGATCGGACACATAGTGAATCAAGGCAGTTAGTGACTTTTGAAGCTCATCCGTATATAACTGAACATATTTGTCACGAATCCCAACTTCCTTCACACCATCCAACTGTAAAAATGAGTCCTTTTCAGGAGGACTGGCGACTTGAAACTCAATCGTACTGCTAGATTGAAGCTGCCTCACTAAATTTGTTGGCGTATCCAATGCAATTAGTTTACCTTGATCCATAATTCCAATCCTGTCACACAAGACATGAGCCTCGTCCATATAATGTGTGGAGAGGATAACTGTTTTTCCTTGATCCTTTAAACGTAAAATAATATCCCATAATGTGCGTCGTGCTTGTGGGTCAAGTCCAGTAGTAGGTTCATCCAAGAACACTACTTTTGGATCATGAATCAAGGCTAAGGCGATTGCCAAACGCTGCTTCTGACCACCTGATAAGCCTTTCACTCGATCCTTTCGCTTCTCAGCTAAAAGCATATCAGTGATTAGTTGTTCTATGTCAAGGTGTCTTGGGTAAAAGCTAGCGTATAAGTGTAGAATTTCCTCCACTTTCAATAATTCAAACAGGGAAGTGGATTGAAGTTGTATTCCAATGACTTCTTTGACCTTGTTAATCTCTTTTTTTACATCAAAACCAGCTAAAAAAGCTGTGCCTTCGTCGGGCTTACGAAGACCAACTAACATCTCAATTGTGGTTGTTTTACCAGCACCGTTTGGTCCGAGAAGTCCGAATACTTCTCCTTTATAAACTGAAAGATCAACACCATTTACTGCTGTAAAGGAGTCATATCTTTTTACAAGTCCCTTTGCCTCAACCATTATTTCTTGTGTCACTCTAGCCACCTCAATCTATTTTCCATTTAGGTTTCAAAAAAGAAACAGCCCTATATAGGACTGCTGATTTACTTAAGCTTATTATACTCGATGGAAATCTGATCGCCAATTATTAACAGCTTTTTTGATTTCATTTGCAGATAAATTTTCATCAATAGCTCTTGTAACTAATGCAGGGTATTCTTCATCACTAGCAAAACGAAGGGCAATGATTTGTCCTAACGTTAAGCGGGGTTCAGCTATTTTACCTGTAAGCTGAAAGCTACGAAAGTTTTCTTCATTACGAATAATACGATCCTGTAGTTTTAATCCATAACCTCTTGCCTTGATCGCGAGAAGTAGAAAAATAACAGGACTTAATAGGACAATGAAGCTAAGTAGCATTTGTTCACCCAGATTTTGAATGAAGAAGATGACAGATAAGATAAGGCTAATAAGAATGGATAGAAGGATGCCTCCATGGAACATTGGGAATTGTCTGTGATTATCATAGCTTTGTTTTTTCACGTATGTACCTCCTTTTGGTCTTACTTTTATTATAAGGGTTTAAAGCTGATTCTGTACAAATTATATAGGCTAAGTTGTATAGTTAGAACAAAGAGCATGAATTTAAGGAGAATGAAATTGTGACTCGATTAAATCCGGAAGAAATTGAAGAGTATTTAAAGAACCAAAACGGGTGGAAGCTAGTAGAAGAGGTATGGATTCAAAAGAAATATCGATTTAATGAGTATTTAAGGGGAATTGAGTTTGTACATGAGGTGGCGAAGAGGTCTGAAGAAGTTAATCATCATCCGTTCATTTCGATAGATTATACGCTTATTACGGTGAAAATGTCGTCATGGAAAGCTAGAGGGTTGACACAGCTAGATTTCGAGCTAGCGATGATTTATGATCGAATCTATGATGAGATAAAAATGAAAATAGATTCAAGTGACAAACACAAAAAAGTTCTTGATACAAGCTCAAGAACTCGTTCTCTTTAAGATGATATTTACCTTTTATTTATACAATTTTAAGGAAGTCTTTCAGAAATATTGTTGGGACATAGATGATGTAAGTCAAATTCAAATAGCACCTTTTCACGTGTTAGCACATAGTAAAGAAGCATTTTTCCAAAAACCACATACTTTGCATATGGAAATGAACGGAGAGTTTGCCGGGATTTCAAAGTTTTTTGTTGAAACGGAATATAAAATTATTACCGATGAAGCAAGTGAAGCTGAGGTCATACAGTGGTGGGAAAGCCTAACAAGTGAAGGGCACGAAGGAATCGTCATTAAGCCTTTTAAATTCACTTCGAAAAACAAAGGAAAACTTCTTCAGCCAGCTATTAAAGTACGTGTACGTATATATCTTAACATTATAGAGGATGTTCAAAAAGTCCGGCAAAAATAGCTTCGAATTTCTTCGTCAGCTCGTCTTTCCGCTCCTCACGTATACAAAACATACGCGCAGGAAGCTCAAGACTTCGCTTCCTTGAACTTCTTTGCTCTTTTTGTCCTCCTTTTTGAACAGGCTCTTATATATGGCATGGATTATTTACTTCCCGAAAATCTTGTGAGGCTAAAAAATAGGAACACAGGTAAAAAGCAAAAGCTAGCCTTAATCGAGTTTGCTTTAGGTATTGAGGGAATCAAACGATTTGTAAACGGTGAATCCTTAGAAAGAGTCCATGAATGTGTTCTAGCAACATTAGCTATGGAATCTGACCGGATTGATCCTAGATTATGATAGACTCAGGACTTACTTATTTGATTAAGGCTTTTTGCATCCAGAAGAATAAACCGTAAAATTAGTAAATACTTCCTTAGTTGTTAGTAGAGAATAGTAAGGAGCTCTTTTAACAAACCTAATTATATCGAAACATATACAAAAAAGGGGACCTAATGGATGACACTGACACCAGAACAACGAATAGAACTCCATGGATTTAATAATCTTACTAAATCGTTGAGCTTTAATATGTATGACATTTGCTATACGAGAACAACTGAAGAGCGGGATTCATACATTCACTATATAGATGAACAGTATAATGCGGACAGATTGACCAAGATTTTATCAAAGGTTACTGAAATGATTGGGGCTCATATTCTCAATATTGCAAAGCAAGACTATGTTCCGCAAGGATCTAGTGTAACGATTTTAGTATCAGAGGGTCCAGTTGATGAAGCACCCAAAGAAGCATTTGAAGAGTCACCTGGTCCAATCACTGGAAATGTTGTGGCTCATCTTGATAAGAGTCATATCACCGTCCATACATATCCTGAATACCATCCTGACGCCGGAATTAGCACGTTCCGAGCCGATATTGATGTTTCCACTTGTGGGGAAATATCTCCACTGAAAGCCTTGAACTATTTAATTCATTCATTTGAAACGGATGTAATGGTTATAGATTACAGAGTCCGCGGCTTTACCAGAGACGTGACGGGCCATAAATTATTTATTGATCATGATATCAATTCCATTCAAAATTATATTCCAGATGAGGTTCAACGGTTGTATGACATGATTGATGTGAATGTATACCAAGAAAACATCTTTCATACTAAATGCAAGCTGCGACAATTTAATTTAGATAATTATCTATTTGGACATAAAAAAGAAGAACTCCCGCCTGAAGAGCAACTCGAAATTACGAAAAAGCTCAAGACCGAGATGGAAGAGATTTTTTATGGCAAGAACATTACCTATTGATCATGTAAAAACTGTTTAATAACTGTAATGATAAGTTGTTAGTCCACTGAAATGATGTAGAAAAAGTAAATTAAAAATTATAGAAAGAAGGTTTCCAGGCTGCCGATAAATTCTAAGGCAGCCTGATTTGTTTGTTACATATCGATTTCATTGTAAAGAAAAACGTTAACAAATCTATCAAGCTACTAATATAGTACATGTGACAAATTAGTCTGAAAAGATACAAATATCGACAAAACATAGGATGAAAGAAGCGGTGAATAAAGTCGATACTGATCGTTTTATAGTTCCATTGATTTAAAAAGATTCATTTTACTAGAATAGCCAATCATAATCTTAATTTACACTAATTACATGTTTATGTTATCAAAACTTCAAACTACTAAACTATAATCAGTTTTGTAGATTGTACATAAAACGATTGGAGGTATGTAAATGTTTAAGTCTAAATTATCAAAGAAATTAATTCCGTTTGCTGTTGTTTCTTCGTTAGCATTAGGAAGTCTAGCAGGAACTTTTGCAACAGCAGAAGCAAATGGTGATTCTAGACGTGCAGAAGTAAAGAATGTAATCTTCTTAATTGGTGATGGAATGGGTGTTTCTTATACATCTGCCTACCGTTACTTAAAAAACACTTCTACAAATGAGTATGTAAATGGGACTTACATGGATCAATATCTTGTTGGTCAACAAATGACGTACCCAGAAGATCCAGCACAAAACGTTACGGATTCGGCATCTGCTGCAACAGCTATGTCAGCTGGGATTAAAACATACAATAATGCGATTGCTGTTGATAATGATGGTTCTGTTGTGAAGACAGTATTAGAGGCTGCTAAAGAACGAGGGAAAGCAACTGGTCTTGTAGCAACTTCTGAAATTACTCATGCTACACCAGCAGCATTCGGTTCACATGATGAGAGCCGTAAGAACATGAATGCTATTGCTGACGATTACTATCAAGATTTAATTGCAGGGAAGCATAAAATTGATGTACTACTTGGTGGTGGCACAGCCCTATTTAAGCGTGCTGACCGTGATTTAACGGAAGAATTTAAAAATGATGGCTTCAGCTATGTTACTAACAAAAAAGAATTAATGGCAGATAAAAATCAGCAAGTATTAGGTTTATTTGCTCCAGGTGGAATGCCAAAGATGATTGACAGAACGGAAGACATTCCATCTCTTGAAGAAATGACAAACTCTGCAATTAATCGTTTAAACAAAGACAAAGACGGATTTTTCTTAATGATCGAAGGAAGCCAAATTGACTGGGCAGGCCATGACAATGATATCGTTGGGGCTATGAGTGAGATGGAAGACTTTGATAAAGCTTTCAAAGCAGCCATTGAGTTTGCAAAGAAAGACAAGCATACATTAGTTGTTGCAACAGCTGACCATTCAACTGGTGGTTTCTCTATCGGATCTGACGGAATTTATAACTGGTTTGGTAAGCCAATAACCGCTGCAAAGCGTACTCCTGATTTCATGACAGCTGAAATTATGAAGGGTGCGGACGTGGAAGAAACATTAAAGAAATACATTGACCAGAATATCTTAGCCTTAACTCCTGAAGAAATTAATGCAGTTAAGACATCTGCTACAACAAAAAAGCCAATAGAAATAGATAATGCAATTGAAAATATCTTCAATAAGAGATCTCATACAGGCTGGACAACAGGTGGACACACTGGTGAAGACGTTCCAGTATATGCTTTCGGACCTGCAAAAGAACGTTTTATGGGCCAAATTGACAACACAGATATGGCTATTAACATTTTTAACCTTTTAGGATATGGTAAGAAAAATAATCATGATAATGACTAATAGGTAGTATTTGAATGAAAGAACAAAAAAATTCCCGTTGTTAGTTGATAACAGCGGGTAGTTTTTGCCTTTTGTGCACAATGGTTGGAAGGGGATTTTTGTGAGGAAATATTTCATTTTATTGCTCTCATTTACATTATTCGGATGCTCAAATAGTTCGTTTCAAGAAGCGAATGCTCCTCATGAAAAAGAACAAGTTCTTTCTCAAAAAAAGATAAAAAGAAGTGATGTGTATGTATCAAATCCACAAGTACCAGATGATCGCACTTTGCTTAAGGTTGGAGATTCCTATTCTGACCGAAAAGGTGAGATTACTTTACATGCAATAGATGACTTAGATAGAACGTATAATATTGGTGACATCGAGATGACGATTAAAGATGTAAAACTTATTCAACTTGTACCAGATTACAGTCTAATCGATTACTTTCACACACTAACACATGAAGAACAGTTTGTTTTTGCTAAGGTGTATGTAGAAATTAAAAATAACAGTTCAGAAAACTTGAACTTTGCACCTGTAGCCATTTTTGAAACAAGTGAAGGTGAAAATATACCATGGGAAAATGATATTTACCTTGAAGACTTGAATGGAGTTATCGAAGGTCAGGAGCAGAAATTCGGTAACATAGGTTTTATTCTTGAAAGGTCTAAAATTGATTCACTAACTATTACAACAAGCGATGTATTTAATAAAGATGAAGATAAAATTCAAGATGCAGAAAAAATTAAGATTGATTTCTAAAATAGGAACTAAAGAATGCCAGCTAATAAGCCGGCTTTTTTTTGTAGATATTTTTATATAGTTTGGTTCATCCAAGTCCAGAGCCCTAAACCACTAAAATGCTATTCATTACTAATTTTTTTTAGGATAAAAAAATTCTTCCGGTGAAGATTAAGAATGCATGATGTTCATTATGAGGAGGTTCTACAATGAAAAAATTAAGTACACTTTTCTTGAGTGCGCTTCTTATTTTAGGAGCATTGTCTGGTTGTAATACAGAAGACGATGAATCTGCCCAAGATTACGATAATAGAAACGACTTTTTAACTGGAGATGACGTGAATTATCACTCAGGAAACAGTCGAACAAATTCGGATGGAAAGCTAACAGGTAGTACGGCATCTAGTAAGCCTTCAGGACATCATGACCCAAAGATTTCCACTAATCATCAGCAAAATCAACAGCGTCGAAATATGGGTTATCAAAACAACAGACAACAAGGTCAAAACCCAACAACGAATCAAAGTGCTGGTGGAAATACGAGCCAAGGACAAGCAGCTACTCCTAAAGCAAATGCGGGCCAAGGGAATTCAACAGCACCTGGAGGAACCGGACAAAAAGCAGCCCCAGCGCCTGCACCATCTGGTGATATGATTACTCAAGTGGTTCAATTAACAAATCAAGAAAGACAAAAGAATGGTCTGGGAGCTCTTTTGGGAGATTATTCTGAATTACAAAAAGCAGCCCAGATGAAATCAGATGATATGGCCCAAAATAAGTATTTCTCCCATACTTCGCCAACATATGGATCACCTTTTCAAATGCTAAAGGACTTAGGAATTGAGTATCAAGTAGCAGCAGAAAATATTGCTGCCGGACAACGCTCAGCTCAAGAAGTAGTGACGGCTTGGATGAACAGCCCAGGGCATCGACAAAACATTTTAAATAAAGAAATCACTCACATTGGGGTAGGCTACGCCACTTCAGGAAGCTATTGGACGCAGTTATTTATTAAGAAGTAAAAGAAAAGGGCCAGCATTAAGCTGGTCCTATATCTTATTTTTGAAAGGACAAACCTGATAATGCAAATTTTGAAGCTGCTATTGCATGAATCTGGGTTGTGTCAAAAAGAGGTATGGATATATCATTTTGTCCAATGAGTAAGGGTATTTCTGTGCACCCAAGTATGATTCCTTCTGCTCCATCTGAAACTAATCTATTTATGATTTCGATATATTTCTTCTTTGAAGATTGACTAATTTCTCCTTTACATAGCTCGTTGTATATTACGTTGTGAACAAGAGTTCGATCCTCTTCACTCGGAATGACTACTTCGATATTATGCTCACTTAATAATCTATGATAAAAATCTTGTTCCATTGTAAATCGAGTGCCAAGAAGTCCGACTTTTTTTACTTTTTGTTTCTTAACTTCTTCCGCGACAGTATCAACAATATGAAGAAGTGGAATATTTACTGCTCTTGAGATTTCCTCTGCCATTTTATGCATCGTGTTCGTACAAATCACGATGTTATCAGCCCCGCCTTTTTCTAAAGTCCTGGCAGCCTCAATCATCTTTTTCGTTGCTTTGTCCCATTCCCCGCTGTGTTGAAGGTTCACCATCTCTTGGAAATCAAATGAATAGAGCAGACATTTTGCCGAATGTAGACCGCCCAACTCTTTCTTTATAAATTGATTGATATAGCGATAATATTCAGAAGTTGACTCCCAGCTAAGTCCCCCGATTAAACCAATTGTCTTCATTTTTAAACGTCCCCTCTCTAGTCTTCTTATGAGAATCGTAGCATGTTACACTGGTTTATAATAGTGCCAAGTAATGAACGTTTTCATAGGTCCAGATAATTGAATGTAGATGATAGAATGCTATTAATATATGTTGAAAAAAAAACAAAAAAATCATTAACACTGCAAGTTTTCGAACAAATTAAAAATAAGATCTTAATAAAAGAATTCCAAGTTGGCTATCGTCTTCCTTCTTCAAGAGAATTAGCTACTGTTTTAGGGATTTCTAGAAATGTAATATTGGAGGCCTATGAGCAGTTAGTTGCTGAAGGCTATTTGATTGTAAAGCCAAGGTCGGGAACCTTCGTTGCACCAGAATCTTCTTTTGAAAGAAAAGAAGAACTTCCTGAATCTACTGACCAAAGAATACAACTAGAAAAGGAAAAGGATCTGATTGATTTTAAAGTTGGAAATCCAGAATTTTGTTCGTTTTAAACTAGTAGGCCAAGCTGCTGGGATGCACTTAGTTGTTGAGTTTGAAAATGTTTTATTCACTTGTTCATTACTAGAAAGGATCAGACAAGTTTGGGTGTCGTGGTCTATCCTGTGGAGAAATATGCCATGCAAAAAGGATTACATACCCACAAAATAGTATTGGGATACGAAAAGCTTGACAGAACTACAAATAAAAGAGGGTATCAAACGTCTGAAAAAGGTAATTTTAAATTTAAAATAGAATACTAGTAAGTAACAAGAACAAGCTTTAAGTAAAGGGGAAAAGCTAAAAATGGATCCTTATAAAGGGAGAGTTAAGGCAGCAGAAGACTGGCTTCAAACACATAAAATTGATACGTGGCTTATTGTAACAAGAGAAGGGACTGATTCTTCTGTTCCATTTTTGCTTGGAATTAGGTCTGTTTCTTTAGCATTTATTTTTATTCGTAGCAATGGTGAACACACCGTATTAACCTCGAAAAGTGATCAAGGAAACTATGAAGCGACCGATCTATTTCCTCATGTTCATGTATTTGGGGAAAATGTTGAAGAAACGTTTTTGCATATATGGAATGAATTAGACTGTAATAGACTGGCTCTTAATCTATCTGAATCAGATGAAATGTCAGGTGGATTGACTCAAGGCCTGTTTGAATGGGTGGAGAGTATGATTGGCGAAAATTCATTGGCTGAAATTGAAGTGTCTAGTGAAGGTTTTTTGAAAGAACTCTTGAAAACAGAGATTGTGTAGAGGAGAGGTGAAGGGATGTTTGAAATTCAAAAAGAGAAGCTAAATCAGGCTGAACAGTACTTAGATGAGTATAATGTTGACGTTTGGTTAATCGTGGCAAAGGGTGGAGACGACCCGTGTTTACCTCTTATTTTAGAAGTAAAAGCAGGAGGAGTATTTGCGATTTTACTTACTAGGAGCGGGAAAAGAGTTCTCCTTTGTAACAAAGAAGATGCTTATAGTTTTGAGGAGACAGATCTTTTTGAAGTGAAAATTACAAATAATCTAAATGAGTGTCTTCAAACAGAGATTTCGAAATTAAATCCCACTACCATTGCTTTAAATGTTTCTAAAGAAGAGCATCTAGTAGATGGATTGACTGCTGGACGGTTTCGTTGGTTGATACGGACATTAAAGAATGATTTTAAAGGAGAGTATGTTTCATCAGAGCGTATTCTAACGAAGCTTAGAACGATTAAATCTAGTAATGAAATTGCTCGGATCCAAAAGGCTATCACTGTGACAGAAGAGATTTATCAAGCTGTTTTCTCTGAGTTGAAGGCAGGAATGACCGAAAAAGAGATCGGTCAGCTTTTTGTTCGTGAGATGGAGATGCGTGAGGTGGTAAATGGGATTGACCGGACGTTATCCATGCCAATTGTGATGAAGGAGAATATCGCTCATCGTGCTCCTAGTGAGGCGACCGTTCATCCTGGTGATCTGGTCATCATGGACTTTAGTGTTGATGTGGAAGGTTATGTTTCTGACATCGCTAGGACAGTATATTTTCTAAAAGAAGATGAAGACAGAGCTCCACACAAGATAGAACAGGCTTTTCTAGCAGTTCATGAAGCAATTTCAAGAGCGGCATCAATAATAGTGCCTGGTGTTATGGGGTACATGGTCGATGAGGCAGCTCGTAATTACTTTGTTTCAAATGGGTATCCAGAAATTACTCATGCGACAGGGCATCAAATTGGAAGAGCTGTCCACGATGGAGGTGGATTGTTTGCTCCTAGATGGAAGCGCTATGGGAATTCCCCTTTTGTTGAAATCGAAGAGGGTATGGTATTCACGATCGAGCCTACCTTGTTTTTAGATGATGGAATTCATTTTATTGTTGAAGAAAATATTGTTGTTACGAGTACTGGAATCCAATACTTGACGAAAAGACAAAATGAACTAATTCTGATTCCAGCCAATTAAATCTCTGCAACAATTAAAAAAATCGGGATACACCCGATTTTTTAAGTAACAGCTCCAGTTTCTGTCACGTTTGAATCTGCTACATCCGGATCGTTGTTTAAAGAAGAACTTAATCCATTGTTGGTTTGAACAAAGTAACCAGTATTAAATCCCCCTGAACCTGCAACGACCTTGGATGAAGAAGTTGGAGAAGTATTCAAAGAATCACCTGTAACAATGATTCCTTCATTACTATTAAAGACGATGGGTCCTACAATTATACAAGGCATAAAAACACTCCTTTTAAAATCCTTATGTTAGTGTATGAAGGACGCTTAGCAATTGATTAGACAATTGTTCATTATTTGTTTATTGTTCAAAGATAAGAAAGTATAAGTTTTATCAAAATGGGTTAGTGTCTAGCTCCAACGAAGGCGCTTGCGCTTTTCTTGTAGGTGGCTTTTTCAACAAGGAGATTTTTTATCTTATTATAATATAGAAACTCTTGGTTTTTTTTGGTATGATAAGACAAAATATTCATAAAATTAAGTAATGAATCAGCATTATTGAAAGCGTTTTCTATTAGGGGGGAACAAAGTGGAAGTTATAGTGAAAAAAAGGTTACGGATTTGGCCAACTAAGAAAAGATGGCAAGTCACAGTGTCTGTTTTATTGGCGATATTTATGATCTCCTTGTTACTAATTGGCTATTTCTATTGGATGTTAAACAAAAGTGCTCCAATAATTGAGGGCTCTTTGGAGATTGAGGGGCTAACCGAGCAGGTATCGGTTTATCGTGATTCAGCTGGTGTTCCACATATTGAGGCAAAGAATCAACAAGATCTTTTTTTAGCTCAAGGCTATGTAACGGCACAAGACCGGATATTCCAAATGGACTTAAGCAGAAGACAAGCCTCTGGAATGCTCAGTGAGGCTGTTGGGGTTCAAGCACTAGACAGAGACAAATTTTTCAGAACACTAGGTTTAAGACGAGCTGCTGAGAAATCGTATGAAATATACTCTGAGGAAGCAAAGCAGGCATTAGCCGCCTATACAGAAGGGGTAAATCAATATATTAAACAGGCGAAGGCAGAGGGTAGCCTACCCATAGAATTTACAATTTTAGGATATGAGCCAACAGAATGGTCGGAGATTGATTCACTGACAATCGGTAAATATATGGCTTTTGACCTTGGAGGCCACTGGGAGGGACAAGCATTTCGCTACCATCTCTTACAAAAGTTTTCAGAAGAAAAAGCGCTGGAGCTATTTCCAAGCTATCCTAAGGACGGGCCTACCATCATTCAAGCACTAAAGGATACAAATCTAGACATGGAAAAAAGCTTTGCTGGGGCAGTTATTCCGCCTGAGTGGAACGGTAGCAATAACTGGGTTGTGAGTGGTGAAAAATCTATATCCGGGTTTCCACTTTTAGCAGATGATCCACACCTCGGGTTAGCTACACCTTCTATTTGGTATGAAACACATTTATCGTCACCCGAAATAAATGTGAGCGGGGTCATTTTTGCTGGGATTCCAGGAATTATCCTAGGTAGGAATGAAACGATATCATGGGGAGTCACAAACGTTGGACCAGATGTTCAGGACTTATATGTTGAAAAAAGAAATCCAGAGAACGAGCATGAATTTTTGTATAATGATCAGTGGGAAAAAGCAGAGGTTATTACTGAAACTATACCAATTAAAGGAGAGGAGCCTTTAGAGTATGAAGTGGTGATAACCAGGCATGGGCCACTTGTTTCTGAATTTGCCCATTACGAAGAGGCTGAAACAGCTTTATCGATGAGGTGGACTGCATTGGATCCCTCATCTGAGCTCGAGGCGGTTTTAATGTTCAGCAAGGCGAAGAATTGGGATGAGTTTAAGGAAGCATTAACATACTTCCAAACTCCAGCTCAAAATTTTGTCTTTGCGTCAACAGATGGAACGATTGCCTATCGTGCAAATGGTTTTATTCCCATCCGAAAAAAAGGTGATAGTAGTCTTCCAGTTCCAGGTTGGACAGATGAATATGAATGGGAAGGTTATATCCCTTGGGATGAGCTTCCAACCATTGTGAATCCAGAGGAGGGCTTTATCTCAACGGCCAATAACAAGATTGTGGATGATGATTATCCTTACCATATCACTCATTCATGGGCGCAACCATACCGACAGCAACGTATCCGAGATGTTCTTGGATCCAATGAAAAATTGACAGTTGACGATATGAAACAGCTACAATTTGATCATTACAATCTGCAAGCTGAAGAGTTTGTGCCTATTTTCATGGAGCATGTGGATGTGGAGTCTTCAGAACTAAGGGAAGTGGATCTAGCAGCTCTTGAGTTATTCAAGGATTGGAACTTCACGGACGATACAGAACTAGCTGCACCACTTCTATTTCATTTTTGGATGGAGGAAGTGGCTAATCTACTGTTTAATGAGGAAATAAGTGAAGACATGCTTAAGCTTTTTAAAGGAAAAGCACAAGTGGTCGATCAACTGATTCGAGAAGCTAATGATGGGGAAGCCGGGATATGGATAAAGGAAAAGGATGGTTTACAGGAAGTGTTGAAATCATCTCTTCAAACAGCTGTTAACCGTGCATCTGAAGTTCAAGGTAACAACCCAAGAGATTGGAAATGGGGAGATGTGCACTCTGTAACATTCACACACCCTCTTTCTTCTGTTAAACCTTTGAATCTATTGTTTAATAAAGATGGATCGATCCCGATGAGAGGAAGTCGCGTTACGGTTGGGGCGGCAGGATGGAAGAGTGAAACCGGAGAAGTGAATCATGGTGCATCCTGGCGGACAGTTGTAGACATGAAAAATCCACTAGAGAGCTATAATGTAGTGGGGCCAGGTCAATCCGGACATGTGATGAGTCAATGGTACCAAGATCAGATGAAGGACTGGACAACAGGAACGTATCATAAAACAGTTATGAGTGAAAAGTATCGTGAAGAATCTAGTAAGTTACTATTAATCCCAACTGATTGATAAAGCTGATAAAAAAGTAAAATTGGCTACTGTTCCTTACTTCTATTGTTAGATCCCGCCAGAAATTTTTAGCGGGATTTTTATATTGAAGTATTTTAGGGAGTCTATGTTGATTGGAGTGGAAAGCGAGCATCCTATCGCTGAAATCAACCACTCAACAAATTGGTTAAATAGCAGCAACAAAGCTTACGAAAACAGCCTTCATAAAACACATCAAGCTTTCCGAATTCCGAAACTTGTAGAAAAAAAAAGGAATAAGAGTTTTTTTGTCGTATCTCTTTATAATATACTATTTTTTTAGGAGACAAAAGGATGCTGGCAGAGAAACTTTTACTTCACGTTCTAATTATCTTAACACCGATCCTCATATATTATGCCCTTTTTGAAAGTCGTAAACTAGGAAACTCTCCCTATCTAATTGGGATTTTACATGGTATCGCTACTTTTTTATGTATGATTTTTGCCTATGAGAGTTATGGTTTATATTGGGATCTTCGCTATGTTCCCTTAGTTCTTGCAGCACTGTATGGGGGACCAATCTCCGGAGGGATCGTGTTCATTGTTATTTTAGTAACCCGAACATTGATTGGTGGAGATGCTTTGTTGTTTGGTTATATGAGTGCTATTCTAGCTTCCATTGTACCTCTTCTATTTTCAAAAAAGTTCATTACCATAAGACCTAAAAAACGAGTAAGTACTGCAGTGCTTATTGGTTTTTGGCCAGCATTCATTCAACTATGTATCTTAATTACTTATGTGACACTATCTGATGTCTCTAGTAAAAGTAGTCTTGAAATCTTCATGTATGTGACGTTTTTTGGATTAATTCAATTAGTAGCGGTTGCCTTTGCAGCTACCTTATATGAGGCAAATATAGAAAAGCAACAAATGAAAGAAGAGATTAATAGGAGTGAAAAACTGAATACACTCGGGGAGTTGGCAGCTTCCATTGCGCATGAGGTGAGAAATCCCTTGACTGTTGTAAAAGGATTTTTACAGCTCATGAATGAAGATGAACAAAACGACAATAAGAAGTATCTCTCTTTAGTGTTAAGTGAGCTTGAAAGAGCAGAAGCCATCATTAGTGACTATTTGAATTTTGCTAAACCACAGTTGGAGATAGTCGAAGAATTTAGCCTGTCAGAAGTCATACACGAAAATATCGCACTCCTTGAGCCGTTAGCAACGAAGAATGGAGTTGTCTTAGTTGAAAGCTTAGAAAAGAATATAATAATAGAAACAGATCGAAACAAGCTTAAGCAAGCACTTATCAATATTATAAAAAATGCAATAGAAGCAACGAATGACGGAGGTAGTGTCTCTGCCATACTTAAAAAAGAGAAGCACTTTGCAAAAATAATCATTCGGGACAATGGAAAAGGGATGACACAAGAGCAGGTTTCTCGTATCGGTACATTATTTTACACAACTAAGGACAAAGGAACAGGACTTGGAACGTTGGTTTCGATTCGTATAATTGAAGCAATGAAAGGCAAGATGACGTTCTCAAGTAAACAAGGTGTTGGTACAGAGGTAACCATTCTCATTCCTTTTATCCAAGAGTGACATTTTTATGAAAATTGACAATGAGAAAAGAGGTCAGCTACTAAGGCTGACCTCTTTCTCATTGAATGGGAATAAACTTTGTTGGATCTGTCTGATTTTCTTTGTAGAATGAAACGATGACAGGAATCATTTCTAGTAAATCAGGGCAGGTGATATTAGTACCTTGAAGATCTCTCTGTGCTTGATTACAGTCAAATGATGCATTCCAAGTAAAATAATCAAGTGTTTCGAGCTCAACACGAAGCCATTTCCTTATAAAGGATATTGATAAAAATGATTTGACAAGACTTACTGGAACAGTGCCCACAGGTTTCTTATTAATAAATTCCTTCATCATGGCCTTATAAATATCTTTCACTGGGTATGGATGTGGATTGGTCAAATGATACACATTTCCTTCTCCAATTTGAGAATGACTCAGATAGCTTGTTGCTCTTATAAGATAATCAATTGGCACTAAATTAAGAGGGTGGACGCCACTCCCCATGTTTGGAATGATGGGTAGAAAACGGAGGCGATCAAGGAAATTCAGGATAAAATACGGTCCGTCAAATTTGGCAGTTTCCCCTGTTTCAGAGTGTCCAACTACAATTCCTGGTCTGATTATTGTAGTTGGTATGAGATCCATTCGCGCTTGAACAAGAAGTTCTGCCTCGTATTTTGTTTGGTCATAATGATTGTGAAATTGTTGACCCATTTGGAGCTCATCCTCTTTAATAAGGCCAGTCCGTTTCCCAGCGACATAGGCTGTGCTAAAGTATATGAACCGCTCAATTGAAGAAATTGTAGCCACAAAGGTAAGAACTTGTCGTGTTCCTTCCACGTTTACTTTATGGGCAATAGCTTTTGGAACAGCCAGATCATAAATAGCAGCAAGGTGGTAAAAATGAGTTACATAAAGCTGGAGTTCCTTATGTAATTCAGGCTTTATACCCAAATTACTCGCTGTAATATCTCCCTCTACAAGGGTAAATAGATCACTACTAACCTTATGTTCCTCACAAATAGAAGAAAGCTCATTCTCAGCTTTTTCCTTCATCGAAGGCAACACTAGCAAGTATACTTGTTTAATAGGGGAGTAGTCTTTTAAGAGCTGAATAATAAGCTGTGTAGAGATGAATCCAGGAAACCCTGTAAAAAAGTAAGTATGATTCATTTTTTATCACAATCCATTCTAGGGTTTATTTAAGTTTATGACTAATAATGTTGCAAAATTCTGAAAATGTATAATAGAATAATAACATGGAGGGATGTATATGAGGAAGTATTTAAAAGAGTTTATAACATTCCATGATGTATGGTTAATGCTTTGTTTTATCCTACTAGCACTCATTGGAATGGCTTCGGTTTTTACAAATGTGTTCTTGTGGCTGTTTTTTATATTAGGAATCATTCTTTATATTATAAGTGAGTACACAACTCACCGGTTTTTCTTTCATATGAAAGCACCAAAAAACAAAGTGTTTCTTGCTTTCATGAAACGAATTCATTATGACCATCACGAGGACCCAGATGATTTAAAGCTATTATTTTTACCAATATGGTATAGCTTGCCTCAACTATTTGTATTACTCTTAATTGGCTTTCTTTTTACAGGTGAGATGGCTTTTGGGTTAGCCTTATTTGTAGGTGCAGCTTGTACACTTCTTTACTATGAATGGACACACTATATCGCCCATCGACCTGTTCAACCGAAATCTGCTTGGGCAAAGTGGGTAAAAAAATTGCATCTATTACACCATTACAAAAATGAAAACTATTGGTTTGGAGTGACAAACCCTTCCATGGATTATCTGTTTGGTACGATGAAGGATGGCAAAGATGTGAGTAAGAGTGAAACCGCTCGCAAGTTAGATGTATAAAGAAAAACGACAAGTGCCAGAAGGACTTGTCGTTTTTTTCTTATTTTAACTTATTTCTTCTTCTTAAATTTCATTAAGCCTTCATAAACAATTGGAACAATCACTAGTGTTAGAAGAGTTGAACTCGTCAATCCTCCTATAACAGTTACACCTAATCCTTTCGAAATGAGACCACTACCTTCGAGTCCAACTGCTAGTGGAGCTAGAGCACCAATGGTTGCAATAGCAGTCATTAAGATTGGACGAAGGCGCGTTCCACCTGCTTCTAAGATGGCTTCACGAGTTGACATACCTTCTTTTTCTTTATGAATAACGCGGTCAATTAATACGATGGCGTTGGTCACAACAATTCCGATTAACATTAAAGCACCGATTAACGAAGAGATACTTAATGTTTCACCAGCGATTAATAAGCCTATCAATCCACCGATAATGGTGAATGGTAGGGAGAAAAGAATAGCAAATGGTGCGAGTCCTCCACCAAATGTGATAACAAGGATCAAGTATACAATCGCAATCGCTGCAAGCATAGCCAATCCTAATTGAGTGAAGGATTCTTGAATATCCTCAGTGACTCCACCCATTGTGACCTCAACATTTGCAGGAAGCTTTAATTTATCCACTTCTGCTTGTAAGTCTTGTGATACTTTTGCAACATCCTTTGTAGTAATCACTCCACTTACACTCGCGAAAATTTGTCCATCACGACGTTTTACTGTATCAGATGTACTGCCTTCATTAAGTTCAATAACATCCTTAATTTTGACAGCTTTACCAAGTGGAGAGGTAATCGTTTTATCAAGCATTTCGTTAATATCTGAATATTTTTCTGCTTCTACTTCTAAATAAACATTAATGTCTTCCTCATCTTTTGTAACAGTTGTTAGGATTTCACGTTGATTAAAATTACTTAATGCCATTCCAATTTGAGCAGCAGATAAACCTAGCTCGCTTAATTGTTCCTGGTTGGCAACTAAAGTGTACTCCTCATATGTGTCAGAGATACTGGATTCTACTTTTGTTAGGCTATCCTGCTGTTCCATAATGGCAAGAATGTCTTCAACAACAGGCTCAATGTCTGTCATGTCCTCACCAAAAATTTGCATAGATAGACCGTTACTAGCTCCAGCTCCTGAGAAGTCTTGACTTGCCCATTCACCTTTTTCATTTAACGCCTGTAAGTCCTTGATAACTTGTTCTTTTTCAGTACTAAACTCTTCTGTTTCTGGATCATAGCTAATAAAGAACATCGCTTGATTGGTTTGACCTGGATTCATAGGGTTCTCAGATCCAAGTGAAAACTGAATCGTTTCGACATCTTTGCGAGCTTGAAGCATTTCCTCTGCTTTTGTTGCAATCTCTTCAACTTCTTCTAGTGTTTGTCCAGGTAGCGGCTTATAAGTAGCCACGACCATTTTTTCCTCATCAGCTGGTAAGAAGCTAACTCCGATAATCGGAACTAAGAATAAGCTACCAACTAACATCCCAACAGCAATTAATGAAGTAATGATTTTATGATTTAAAGTCCAAGTTAGTAGACTGTTGTAAGCACTTTCTAATTTTCTTGGCTTGTCTTCTTCATGCTTATGAGGTAAGCCTTTTTTAAATAAAGCATGTGACAGCATTGGAACAATCGTAATTGCCACTAACAAGGAAGCCAGTAGAGAGAAAACAATTGTCAGTGCAAAGGGTAGAAATAATTCACCAATCGTTCCCTTTACTAAACCTAAAGGTAGGAATACAGCGATCGTTACAATGGTTGAAGACATGATCGGCATAAACATTTCTCGTGTAGCATCTAAAATCAACTCACGACCAGTAAGCTTCTCATCCTTCAAAGACATACGTCTGAAAATATTCTCAATAACAACGATTGAGTCATCTACAACACGACCAATGGCAACAGTCATAGCACCAAGTGTCATGATGTTCAGTGTGATATCCATTTGTTTCAAAATCAATACAGCTATTAGCAATGACAATGGAATCGAAATAACTGAAATAATCGTAGTACGGAAATTTCGTAAGAACAATAAGATGATAAGCATCGCAAAAAGTGCCCCAAATAGTGCCTTGCTTAGCATCGTGTTTACGGATTCTTCAATGGGCTTTCCTTGATCAAAAATAGGAGTCATTGTAAGTCCGTCTATATCTTCTTGAAGCTCTGTATTCATTTCTTTCACTGCGTTTACAACATCTACTGTATTGGCATCTGCTGATTTGATAATCTGAACACCAATGGAAGTTTCTCCATTCGTTCTTGAAATTGATTTTGATTCACCCACTAATTCGATCGTTGCAATCTCACTTAATTCAATAGTTGGGATTGTAGTAGGTTGATTGCTTGCTGGCGGTTGTGCTCCAGCTTGTGGAATGGTCGAACCAGGCCCAGCACCCATTGGTTGACTTGGGGCTGACGGTACAACAGGAATCTTTAACTCCTTTAGATTCTCAAATGTGACTATGTTCCCATCTATTACTACAGACTTTTGCATTTCGTCAAATGTATAAAGGCCTAGAGGCATCGTAATATCAGAGCCTTGGATCATTTGCTTAACTGTTTGTTCACTTAATCCAAGCTCTTTTAATTTTTCCTGATCAAAGGTTAATTGAACCTCTTTTACTTGCTGTCCTGAAATTTGAATGGAGGAGACTCCTTCAACCCCTTCTAATGAAGGAAGAATGTTTTCTTCAACTTCTTTCGTTAGTTCTGCAAGAGATTGCTCAGAGTTTGATATACTTAAAGACATAACAGGGAAGGCATTGAAGCTTAATCGCGAAACGTTAGGCTCTTGTACGCCTTCTGGAAGAGTTAAAGACGATACAGCTTTTTGAACCTCCTCCTCAGCTTTGTCCATATCTTTGCTAAAATCAAATTCGATTTGAATATTAGAAGCATTTTGGAAGGAAGAAGAGCTAACTACAATTACTCCTTCAATGCTCTTTACCTTTTTCTCCATCGGTTCTGATATTGATTCGGCAACTTGCTCAGGAGTAGCACCTGGATAGATTGTTGTAACTGAGACTAAAGGTGTCGTAATACTTGGGATTGTTTCGAGCTTCATATTTAAACCAGAATATAAACCTGCTACAGTAATAATTAAGGTAATAAGCCAAACTGCAAACTTATTGTTTAAAGAAAAACGAATAATACCTTTCAACTTGTTCACTCCTCTAATGTGAATTGACTACTTGGTCATAACCACTTATAATATTACTGACTGACCAGTCATAAGTCAAGCTGTTTACACAACATTAATATAAAAGCGCAAGCGCCTTATCCAGCCCAGGCATAGCAATGTTCTAAAAGCGAAGAAAAGGGCGATCTTCCCTTTTATTTGATTCAGGTTATTTGACCTCAGGCGGGCTAGGCGCTGGAGCTAGATCAATAACAAAATCATGAACAAAACGTGATTATAAAGGGGATATATATATGAAAGAGAAGGATTTGATCATCATTGAAGAAGCGATTAAGCTTTTTGCGAAAAAGGGCTTCTCTGCAACCTCAATTCAAGAAATTGCAACAGAAAGTAGAATTTCAAAAGGGGCATTTTACCTTCATTTCAAATCAAAGGAAGCCCTTTTATTAGCTATTCTGCATTACTACTTTGACTCCTTACAAAAGAATGTTCTTTCTATTGAGGATGAAGGACTGCCACCTAGAGCAAGGTTTACTAAGCAAATAAACGTTATGTTTGAAAATCTCTTGCAGCATAAAGAGTTTATTATCATGCAATCAAGAGAGCAAGCGATTCCACTAAATGAGGAAGTAAAGGAACTGATCTATAAAATGCAACTATCCACTCATGAATTTTATCGTAATAATATAGTAGAAATTTACGGTAACGAAGTTGAGAAGTATGTATGGGATTTGTCTATTATACTCGAAGGTATCTTTCACTCGTATATGAAGCTTCTGTTCTTAGGTCAACAAGCAGTAGATATGAGCAGAATAGCTCAATATATGTTAAATCGACTAGATGATTTGGTTAACTCTTTAGTAAACGGAGAAGAAAAGCCATTAATCACTCATGAGACCATTCAAACCATATTAGAAAATTCAAATATGTGCATGTTGCTTGAATCGGATAACATCTCTGCTGTATTACTTGAAATGCGAAGTGAGTTAGCCAATTCCAACGATAATGAGGATTTGCTTGTGTCACTAGAGGTAGTAGAAGCTGAAATTAAACAAGAGATTCCAAGAGCAGCCGTCTTACAAGGCATGCTTTCAAATTTTAAAAAGGAACCGAAGTTTGAAAAATATATTACTAGAATTACTAAGCTATACAATTTACAAAACTAACTGGACTTTTAAAATACTAATAATTAAAGAGGGATATACAGATGATGGAAAAGAAAATAGGTTTTATCGGTGGCGGAAAGATGGCTCAAGCCATGATTGCTGGAATCATTCAGTCATCTATCGTGAAACCAAATCAAATTATGACAAGTGCACGTTCAAATGAAACCCTTCTTAGTGTAAAAGAGAGATTTAATGTGAACATTACATCAAGTATTCAAGAGGTTGCGAGGTGCTCAAACATTCTCTTTCTTGCAGTCAAACCGAACTTATACTCAAAAATCATTGAAGAAATTAACGAATATGTGAGTCCCGACACCCTTGTTATCACAATTGCGGCTGGTATTGACCTTGCCTTTATGGAGAATCAATTTGCAAGAGCCGTAAAAGTTATTCGGACCATGCCTAATACACCATCGCTTGTTGGTGAGGGTATGAGTGCACTATGTGTAAATCAATTTGTAACCGATCAAGAACGTGATGAAGTAGTGGGTCTTTATAACAGTTTTGGAGAATGCGTTGTAGTTGATGAGGCTTTAATGGATAGCATACCAGCCATAAGTGGATCTTCACCAGCCTATGTGTATATGTTTATTGAAGCGCTTGCAGACGGTGGAGTTAAGCAAGGAATACCTAGGCAGCAGGCATACAAGCTAGCCGCCCAGGCTGTGCTCGGAGCAGCAAAAATGGTACTTGAAACAGGAAAGCACCCGGCTGAATTAAAGGATGATGTTTGTACACCAGGCGGAGCTACGATTGAAGCGGTTTCTGAATTAGAGAAAAATGGATTTCGTTCAGCCATATTATCAGCCATGGAGAGTTGTACGGATAAGGCGAAAGCATTGGCTAAGAAATAACCCAGTGAAATGGGTTATTTTTCAATCTATTTTTAAAAGGTACATAGTAGAGATTTTGGCAGAAAAGAAAAAATCGGTGCTCTTGGAACTATCCGAGTTCTTATCGTTTAAGCAAATAGGAGCAGAGTAAATCACTCCAACTAAATAAAGAAAAATCGCTACATATGCGGGTAGCAAGTGAGTAAATGTAGTATAACCAATTACGAAGTGCGTAGCTAGGCCAGCAAGAAAAGCGGGAATAGCTCCAAGTGTTAACGTCCACCACACCCAACTTTCTCCCTTGCGATAGCCCCATAAAGCGAGCATTAACACCAGCAACCCAACACTCAAAAGTGCACTTCCAAAGCCAGCACGGTCATGTGCAATAACAGGAATTAGTCGATTATTAAATTCGTTCATAGCATCAGGTGTCACACACATATAGGCTAGGTCAGTTGGGACAAATACTGTAGTAACCCCGACTAGAGAAATGACAATTCCACCAACAACTAAAGAAAAACCTAGGATAATAAACGATAACTGACCAATCAATCCTTTCTGCCATCTACGGTTGTTATAAAGGTTTATTCCACTTGGCGAATTCACTGCCTTTCGTGTCTTAACGAAACCAGTAATAAAGAGCGACACTAAAATAAGCCAAAATAAACCGTGTAGATAATCAAAATAACCGTAGCTTATGAAGGAGAGAATACCAAGAAAACTTATCACGCCCCCTATATTAATGGCTCTTCTCGCCCAATGAATCCCCTGCTTAACGCCGTTACGAGCAAGCTGCATATAAAGAATTCATCCAGAAATCATCGTACCTGAAAGCGTCATCCTGTCATGTGCCATGAAGTAGAGGACTGATGGGTTAAACTCAAGTATATCTCTCCTGAAAATTCTGAGAAACATTTCATCATATGGAAGGATCACTTTCGTCATGCTAAATAGAAGGGCAACTAAACCTCCGAGGGTAATACATAGCCCCGAACAGCCAATACCACACCCAGCCATCTATAATTACTTCTTCGTGAGAAATCTTAGACTTGTATGCTTCGTTCATACGTTTTGGAAGTCCGGGTCCTGAAAAAACATAATCAAAGGTTAATAGAACAAGAGAAGCCCCTAATTGTAACAAGGCGATAGCATCAACTGGTTCTTTAATCCCTCCAACCGTGACAATTGGAAAACCATGCCCTTTTATGGCTTTAATACGTTTTATCCCTTCACTAATATGGGAGTGCTGCTCTTTCGTTTCAAAAAATTGCTCTTCATCTATCATAATTCCATCTATTTCATTCCTATCTAAAATGTCGAAGCTTAGTAGCTCACAAAGTTCCTTAGCAGGTATTGAGAGAATAATGGATTTTCCACCAAGACTACTTTTAAAATGTCGCAGGTTCGAGGCACCATGAAGTGAGCTATGTTTTATAACAAAGACATCCGCATAGTCTGATAGTTCAGTAGCTAAAGAAATGATATCTTCAAATGCTCCATCTAGTTTTAAAAGAAGAGGAACCTTCTTCTTTTTCAGTGAAAGTAATTTGTTCTTCGCTTCTTGAACACTTATTGAAGTGATGGGGGATATGGTTATCGTTTCAGCTTCTGGATTTACAGATAAGTCTTGTTCAATTTGCCCATTAACTGTTATAGGGCCGACTTCAATAAATCCAAAACCAAGGTGTTGAAAGGCTTTTATCCCTGATAGATGGGGATCAATCTTTCCACTAAGTCCCACTGGAGAGGGAAAGTCGATGTTAAATAGATCTCTAGACAGCTCTTTTGAAGTTTCCATGTGTCCAAGGAAAGTGATAAAGGCTGATCCACCAGGCAATGATGATATCGTATTCATACCACGATGAATGAACTCACGAGCGAACTTAGGTGGAAGCTTTTGGAGAATCGGCTTAAATATTGTATGATACGACCAATCTGGCATTGAACTCATCCTTCAAGATTGTTTTTCTCTATTCTAACATGAAGAAAACGTGTGATTCACTAAGAACCATCTGTTTTTTTATCATTGAAAATGGTGGATTTTCTTATTTGGGAGTCTTCTGTCGGAAAATGATAAATCCTTTGGTCATCACTTCTTGGTGTCATATTTTTCTGGAAATAGGTAGAAAAGTAATTAGAATTCGTTACATGCTGCTAAGAAAGCTGATTGAGACAAAGGGGAACTCGATTTATTTGGGAGAGGTAGCTTTAGTAGACAACAGCTCGATAATCTCACAAATGAATGTGTTATTTTATAATACACTTTTTGATGAAAATGCTTCATGTCATCTTGCTATTGGAAATGCCTATTCGAGTAACTTTGAAGGTGGAGTAAGTATGAATAAAGAAGAGCTGAAAAAGCATGGAATTAATCAAAGTATTATAGATGAGGATTTTATGATCGGATCCGATGATTTACTAATAGAGGCAGAAATGGTTGAAGGTATTAAGGAGGTTATTATGAAAGATGGTAGTTGGATGATTTAATGAGCAGAGCCCAGTTGAAAAAAATTTCAACTGGGTTCTTTACTATCCCTCTAACTGAATATGCAATGGTGGGGGTACAAGCCAACCTTTTTCTTTATTCAGGCGTAAAGTTTTTGCAGCGAGTGTAGCTTTTTCTGTATGAATTTGTCCAAACATTATAGCGATATCTTCTCTAATACATTGTGCCATCATTGAACTGCATGCTATAAGACCAGCACCAACATCAGCCAATAGAGACATACCGATTTCATTGTCTAAAACCCTAGCACCTGCAGGGATTTCCTCAACGGATGCTTTTGGTCTTTCTGGTGGAGTTGGAGGAAGACCTACTCCTATCTCTAATAACAAGCCCTCGAATTGCTTTGATTCCTGTTGACCCTGTTCAATAAATTGTCCAAGTAACTTTTGTAAGTCCTTGTCACCAGCATGATTTTGAAGTGTTTGATGAAAAGCAATCATTGCCTTAACAGCCATTAGGGCTTCCCACAAACCATAGGTTCTTCTTTAGGATTACCGCTTAAAATACCCATTGTATAGCCTCCTCTGAGATATATATAGAACGTCTGACATTCTAGTTGCATTTGTTAGAGTATCCTTGAAATTTAATAATATAAAACCAAATAGTGGGATAAATGTTTTTTTTATAAAAAAAGAGCCATATCAGCTCTTAATGTGGTAAAAAGGCTAATTGATAAAAGAACAAAACGGCGAAAATGTATACCAAAGGATGAACCTCTCGCCATTTTCCCTTTGCTACCTTTAGTAAGGGATAAGCGATAAATCCTAAGGCAATTCCTGTAGCAATACTTGACGTTAAAGGCATACTTAGGATGATTAAAAAGGCAGGAAAGGCTTCGTCTAGTTCGTTCCACTTGATATGAGCGATGCTACCAATCATGAGACTACCAACAATAATTAAAGCGGGTGCTGTAATTGCCGATATACCCGATACTGCACCAACGAGTGGGCCGAAAAAGGCTGAAATAATGAACAATCCTGCAACCGTTAATGTCGTTAAACCTGTTCTTCCTCCAGCGGCAACTCCGGCAGATGACTCAATATACGCACTTGTTGGGCTTGTTCCGAATACAGCCCCAACAGTTGTCGCTACTGAATCTGCTAACAAAGCTTGTCTTGCTCGAGGTAATTTTTTGCCTTTCATAAGACCTGCTTGCTGGGCAACACCAACCATGGTTCCTGTTGTATCAAAAACCGTAACGAGGAGGAAGGAAAAGACAACAGCATATAAACCATACTGAATGACATCACCTATTGCCGTTAAAGGATTTACGATAATAAGTCCCTCTGGAAGTGAAGGAAGGTCTACAAATCCATTTTCAAAGGATAATTCGCCAGTAAAATAGGCGATCATGCCTGTAATAATCATTCCAATGAACAATGCTCCATTCACGTTTAAGGCCATTAAGGTAATGGTTATAGCTTACCAGTCAAAGCTAACAATGCTCCAGGTGAGTGTAAGTCACCAAGTGTCACAAGATTTGTTGGATGATCGGCAATTATTCCAGTATGCAAAAATAGGCAGTAAAAGAGTAGATAAAATTAGTATGTCGCAATATAATGAAAGTATAATTTAATAGCTTCGGAAAACGAAGGGGAGTAGCTTAACAATAAAGTCGTCATGACGTGATTGTAAAAAATCGCCGGCTTTATTGGACAACATTATTTGTTGTTTGCAAGACCTTTATCATGAAAATGGTAAAGGGATCTCTTTTGTCTAAAAGCCTTTACCAAAATTGGTAGAGGCTTTTCTTTATGTATTTCAGTATTTCAATTTTTCAATGAGGAATAATAAATAAGGGGTAAAATACAAGAACCGTAAGTAGAATGTAATATAAAAGGGGGATGGACAATGGATTTTTTTTCAATTGAATTTTTTACAGCTTTATTATCAATCATTATGATTGACCTTGTGCTTGCAGGAGATAACGCCATAGTAATTGGTTTAGCAGCACGTAACTTACCAAAAGAAATGCAAAAGAAAGTTGTATTTTGGGGTACAGTTGGGGCAATAGGAATACGGGCAATTGCAACATTATTAGTGGTTTGGCTTTTACAAATCCCTGGATTATTGTTAATAGGTGGGGTACTACTTTTATGGGTAGCTTATAAACTCCTTATTGACGAGAAAGAGCATGAGGTAGGATCCGCTACAAATTTTTGGGCTGCAATCCGTACCATTATCATAGCTGATGCTTTAATGGGACTTGATAACGTAATTGCTGTAGCAGGTGCAGCACATGGGAATTTTGTACTAGTTGTTTTAGGGTTAATTATCTCAATTCCAATCGTAGTATGGGGAAGTACAATCATCTTAAAATTTGTAGAAAAATATCCAATCATCATCACAATTGGTGCTGCAGTTTTAGCTTGGACAGCTGCTAAAATGATCGTCAAAGAGCCATTCCTAATGGATTACTTTATAAATCCATTTATTAAATACGGATTTGAAATACTTCTTGTTGCTATAGTACTTGGACTCGGCGCCTACATGAAGTCAAAACGTGGAACCCAAGAAAAACAGGCTGCATAATCAGTTTTAGTAGATAAAAAGGAAAAAAGGCAATCAGCTTATATTTCACCTGATTGCCTTTTTTTACTATTAGTCCTTTATCACTGTAAAGCGACGGGGGCCTGGCCCCCGATGTTATTATGGGCATTAGAGCAGCATTCTTGATGAATAATATAACATTCAAACTAACATCTTTGTTAAGGATGGCTTCTTAAAGGTAGGCACTTGAGTATTTCGTGAGTATGGTCTAATTTGCTTTGTTGTAATAGGGGTAAGCAATGAATTGTGCTTGCCTTTTTTAAGGTTTAATTTTCTAGTGAGCTATATTTTTCAAAAGAATTAATATCTCTTACTGTATTAGCAAATAATATCAAAGAGGTGATTATGTGAATGAGAACAAATTAAGACTGACATCTTCTGAAATAGGAACACTGTGGGGAGAGTATGTAAACGGTACAATGACAGAAGTGGTACTTAGATATATGTCTTCTATTATTGAAGACAAGCCAATCAAGGCAATTTTTGAGGAAGCTATTAAAACGTTTGAAAAACAAAAGCGAGAGATCGTAATTTTTATGGAGGGCGAAGAATTTCCAGTTCCAATTGGATTTACTGAATCTGACCTCTTTACATGTAAAAAGAGATTGTTCACGGATATATTTTGTCTGAATTATTTACATGTCATGACATTGCATGGGTTGCTTGGGCACAGCACTGCATTAGCTGTTTCAGTTAGAAAAGACTTAAGGGAGTTTTACGATTCATGCGATAATGATGCGAAAAGGATGTATCATCTAACAATAGAGTTATTGCTTGAAAAAGGAAGCTTCCAGAGAGACCCTTTATTTTATCCTGCAAACAACCCACAGTTTGTTTCTAACCAAGATTTTACCGACGGTTACTTTGGAAAAGGGAGAACGTTGGCTGCAACAGAAATCATAAGTATTTCTTTTAACCTCAAGAAAAGTATTATGGCTAAAACACTTTCTATAGCATTCAGTCAAGTCGCAGAAACAAAAGAAGTAAGAAAGTTTTTAATGGACACCGAGAAAACGGCCGATGGTCAAATAAAAACATTTAATAAAATTATGCAAACCGATAATTTACCAGTCCCGAGATCTTGGGAAACAGAAGTCACATCATCAACGGATTCTCCTTTTTCCGACAAGTTGATGCTCTACCATATTGGTTTCTTATTTCAAGTAGCACAAAATTATCACGGTGCTGGCCTAGCATCTTCTATGCGAATGGACCTTGTAACTATTTATGAAGGCACCATTCTAAAAAATCTGATGGTAACGAAAAAATGGTTTAATATTATGGTCCAAAATAAATGGTTAGAACAACCTCCACTAGCTCCAAATAGAAATGAAATTGCGAAAAAAGTTTAATCCTATAATTACAATAAAATGCTAAAAGCAGTGTAATTCAACTTTCGAATCCCACTGCTTTTAAATTTGAGTTTTTATCCTTAAAAAAACTACAAGTTATCAGGCGATCTTCAGTATTAACGTGAATACACTTCATAGATGCCGAATTTTAGATAGTCGCCTTCTTCTGCTGCAAGAAGTTTTGGATGGTCATAGCCGGCACCACTCCAATGGATTTCGCGTAAAACCTTCCTTGCGTCAACAGCAGCTTCTTGAATCACTGATTTGAATTGGTCTGGTCTTAGGTGGAAGGAACAGCTAGCTGTGATAAAGAATCCTCCATCTTTGACTAACTTTAATCCATTTAAATTAATATCTTTATAGCCTCCGATTGCTTTTCGAACGGCATGAGCAGATTTGGCAAACGCCGGTGGATCTACAATGACAACATCCCACTGCTTGCCTGCGTTCACGGCCTCTCTTAGGTAATCAAAGGCATTAGCTACGACATACTCTACATTATTGAAACCATTCAGTTCTGCATTTCGTCTAGCTGTTTCAATTGCATGCTCCGATATATCAACCGCTGTAACATGTTTGGCTCCATATAAGCAACCGTTGAGCATAAAAGATCCAGTGTGAGTAAAACAATCCAATAAGGTTGTACTTGAGTCGATTAATGGCTTTATAGCCGCACGATTTTCTCGTTGATCAAAAAAGAAACCTGTTTTTTGGCCGTCTTTAATATCGACAATGTACTTTACATCATTTTCTTCAATGACCACCTCGGTAGGGGACTCACCGTACCAAAATCCCTTTTCTTGCTCAAGACCCTCAAGCTCTCGAACATAAACATCATTGCGTAAATAAATCGCCTTTGGCTGAAATAAAGCAAGCAAAGCATTTAAAATCCACTCTTTGCGAACTTCCATTCCGAGAGCCATGATTTGAACAACTAGAACATCGGCATATTTGTCCACCACTAAACCCGGGAGAAAATCCGCTTCTCCATAGATGGCTCGACAGGAATTTACGTTAGGGATTAGTTTTTGTCGTAACTCCCAAGCTTTCTTAATCTTACTAAAAAAGAATGCTTCATCGATTTCTTCTTGTGTGTAGGATAACAATCGAACAATCATTTGTGATTTTGGGTTGATATACCCTTTACCTAAGAAGTGCAGTTGATGATTATAGACATCCACGAAATCACCGGGTTCATATGTACCTTCAATTCTGTTTACTTCACTTTGATAGATCCAAGGATGCCCTTGCTCTAAACGCTTCTTCCTATTTCTTTCAAGTATAACTTTTGCCATCTTTTCATCACTCCAAAAATTCATTCGCCTTTTATCATACCGAATTGAAGGTTTGAAAGCTAGTTTTGTTCAAGAGTTAACCCTTTAACGTTAAAAAATACAAAGTCTTAAGGTATGTTGCAGCATTTTGTTATTTAATTTGAAAAAATAGAATCAACGAAATGATTTTCGAGTTTACTTGCATGACCTTCAACACTATTGCACAACTCGACTCACATATATTAGTTAGCTTAGATTTTTGTGTGGGCTTTATTAAGGGAAGGTTCTAGTCATTCTAGTACGCAATGGACAGTCACCTATCTACCCTCCAATTAATACATATATCGTATGGTATTGGAGGTGGAGCTTTAATGGCAGAGTTATACACCAAAAGCTGGATATCCGAGCATTTATCAACGTTCAAAAGCTGGGAAATCGATGCTTTTCAAAAATTTTCGACAATGGTTGCCGATGATGAAAATAAATACCCTTGTCTTCCGAGTCGTATAGGATTAGTTTCTGGGCATCTTCGTTTTGGCTTTGTTGGTGATCCTAGAAACCCTAACACTTCAAACGAAATTGCGAGCCATTTGGCAGCATACGGGGAGTGTTCAAGAGACACAGGTAAGTATGCTTCACTAGTCTTATTTTGCGAAACACCATTAGAGTTAAAAGATAGTTATGGGGTTCAAAATTACGAGGATATTTTTTGGTCACTTTTAAACCAAGTCAGTGAATTAGATGTAATTGTTTGGCCATCCCAAATTTCAAAGGACCCTACAGACCCATCATGGGAATTTTGTTTTAATGGTCATCCTTATTTTTGTTTCTGTGGTACACCTGCACATATCCATCGGAAAAGTAGACATTTTCCTTATTTTTTATTAGCCTTCCAACCGAGGTGGGTTTTTGAAGAAATGAATGATTCAACAACAATTGGCAGAGCAATGAAGAAAACCATAAGAGAACGATTACTAAAGTATGATACAGTACCTGTACATCCTTCGTTAAAATGGTACGGTCAAAGTGAGAACCTTGAATGGAAACAGTATTTTTTACACGACGATAATCATATACCCTCAAGATGTCCATTTCTCAATTCAAAAAGAGAACATCAGAATAAAAAAAATTAAAAAGCAGGCTAGACAGAAATATGTCCAGACCTGCTTTTTTGACTAATTTCTATACATATTGCCCTGATTTGGCATTTGTGGCTGACCTGTAAAAGGGACATATCCATTTGTCATTTGATTCATATCCTGCTGGGTTAGCTGTGGAACTTGATAGTAGCTCTGTTTATTTTGATACAAGAAGATTTCGTAAGCCATTTCAATATAATTTGGAACACTGTCTGCAAGCACACGTCTTACTACCGGATTCGTGACTTCAAGAGAAGTCATGGTTAACAAAGAAGCACTAGATTTTATTAAACCAAGCATATGCCCTGAAATCCCTTTATCCTTGATGTCCTCAATGGATTGATTGGGCATCTTTGGTTGACTTGGTTTTAATCCATAAATAACATTGTTATTTTGCTTCATCATATACTTTTTTGTGGGATGTGACGGGTCTTTTCCAGTCGTAAAGCACTCACACGTAACATTATAAGAATCCAAAATAAAAAGATATTGACGATCAAGTATATCGACTAATTCTGGATCTTTTACAAACATGCGAAACATCATAAATTGATCCAAAACATTAATTGTTCCAGAGAGTACCTCATGAAGGTCGAATACTTCATGACCACCATGATTCATTTGGTTTGGCATTTGGTTGGACCCGGCGATATTGATCTGGGCTTGCTGAGGTTGTGAATATTGTATTTGCATCGTTTTACCCCCCGAATAACTTTTATTGTGTTACTCAACTATTATTGACAAAAACCCACATAAACTTTCTATAGTTCTATTGGAAATTCACTTAAAAATTAGCAATGACTTCTTTCGTCTAGATGTATGAAAAGATTAACCGCCGAGCCATACTAATATCTAGTATAAATCCAAGTAGATTGGAGCGAACTATGAAGCACCAATTTCATATTCAGAAGAAAACAGGACACGGATTTCGTGTAGCTAAGGGAGATAGAATAAAGGTGATTGATGTGGAAGGTCAGCAGATTGCTGATTTTGTTGCGTACAATGCAAGTGATTTTAAAGAGAGGCTTGATTCGGTTGCAACAAGGGATACATTGCAATCAACAGAAATAAAAAAAAATTCAGCACTGTATTCCAACCTATATAAACCTATGCTTACGTTACTAGAAGATACAGTCGGTAAACACGACTTGTTATCACCTGCATGTAGGCCGGAAATGTATCAAATTCTATTTAATAAAGAGAAACCATATGAAAACTGTTATTGTCATTTAAATGAGGCAATAGCTGCCTATGGAGTACCGAAAGCTAGACAGCACTATCCGTTTAATATTTTTATGAATACAGTGATTAGTGGTAATGGACAAATTGAAGTCAAAACAGCCTTGTCAAATGCTGGTGATTATATTGAATTGAGAGCAGAAATGGATTTGATCATTGCCATCTCGGCTTGTCCTAATGAGGAAAGTGCTGGGAATGGATATAGATCCACTTCAATTCGGGTAGAGGTTTCATAAGTAATATGGAAAAAGGTAAGCAGAAATAGAAATATGCTTACCTTTTTGGTTTAGTTGTGGAAAAAAGTTAGTTCATTTTTTCCGTTCCGTTTAGAGTCATATAATGCTTTGTCAGCATTTCGTAAGACCTGATATGGATCTGTATCATCTTGTGGCCAAACGGATCCACCTACACTGCATCCAATGTTGATGATTTTTTTCTCCAGTTCAAAGGATTTATTTAGTGATTGGATGATTCTCTTACCCACTAGTGTTCCATTTTCCAATGCAGAAGTAGCAGTGGAAACAATAACAATGACAAACTCATCTCCACCAAGTCGGCAAACAAACTCTTTCCTTCGTAATGAGCTTTGTAATCGATTTGCGACTTCTTTCAGCAAACGATCCCCAAGATCATGCCCGAATTTGTCATTTACTTGTTTAAAACCATCCAAGTCAAGAAATAAAAAAGTTAAGGAATCCCCAGCTTCCTCTAAATCGGTTGAAGTATATGAATTTAGATATTGCTCTAATGCTAGCCGATTAGGTAGATCTGTTAATTTATCTTTTTGTGCTAAGATTTCCATTTTATTAAGAGCGGATTCGGTTTTGACCAAGGTTGAAAGTAGATCTCTAAGAGAATTCGAAAGGACTTCTATGTCACGAATTCCCTTTGTGTAAGGGATTTCGACCTTTTCGCCTTTTCGTAACCTTTCGGCGGTGAGAGAAATTTGCTTGAGTGGATTAGAGATAATCCCCGCAAGAAACCAACTTATTATTGCAAAAAGAATGGTAGACAAGAAACCAACGAGCAAGATATACTCTTTTAATTCTGCAACACTAAAAAACGCAACCTCTTTGGGCTGTCTCACTAATACTGTCCAATCCAAACCGGGGTAATTCAATAATCCATCTGCCAGTGCATAGCCTGTTAAGTATTGTTTTCCATCTTCCCATTCTTCAATGGACCAACCATTTTTACCAGATTGTGCTTGTTGAATAGCTGGTAGTTCTAGTTTCTTACCAATAAGATTCTTAGGACCTAGAAGCACAGTATTTTCTCTTTTACTGATGATCAATATTTCTTTTTGATTGTTTTTTTCCTCAAGGGGTTGAATAACGGAACGTTTTACTTCTTCTGCCCATTCCCAGCTTAAATGCGCTGCTAGGACACCGACAAAAACTCCATCTTTAGTCATAATTGGGGAGCTTATATCAACAAATTGCAAGGGTTCACCAGTAGGATTAGGTAGTAATTTAGATAGAAGAACAGCGTCATGAACGTCTCCTATAAAGGTTTGTTCTTTAGCTTCTGTGAATACTGGGCGTTCAGAAATAGATTTACCCACAAGAATATCATCAGTTGAGGCCATGACGGTTCCGTTAGAGTTTGTAAATCCAACCCATGAAAAGGAAGGAAAGCTCGTTTTAAGTTCATTAAGAAGCAGACGTATTTCATCTTGATTCGTAGGCTCTTGTAAGACATTTAGCTTACTTATTACAGTAATTTCTCCGTAACGAGACCACATAAAGTGATCCAACTTATCTGCCATTTGAAAAGAATCTTTTGCAAGGGATGCACCGATTTGTTTTTCAACCTCCTGACCTGATCTATTACTAATAGAAGTACTAAGAAGCGTGGTTAATAAAATGACAAATATAGAAAAAATAATGACAAAGTATGTTCTTAAGTTTATTGACAGTTAAATTCTCCCCCTTACTAAAGAATATCTACGATTAGTATATCGGATAATTGTCGATTCTTGTCGATTATGTCGCTTTATTTTATGGGAGAGGTGAAAGTTTTATTTATTATTTCTAAAGGACAAATTCACTTGGCATGCCTTCTGTAATGCAATCTCATCATGAAGGACATCCCCTGGCCTACCCCCTTTTCCGATTACATAATCCTCAAAGGGCATCTGGACGAAATCAAAAATATATTGAAATTGTTGTATCAATGGCAATCCTTTAATTTTAGGATCATCTCCGCCGCAAACGACGACAATTGCCTTTTTTCTGCTCATCTCCTCTTTAAATTGAAACCGACTATCTCTCAAGCTTTGTGACCAACGATCAACAAAATTTTTCATCAATCCGCTCATTCCATACCAATAAAGCGGCGTTGCAAAAATGATTCGGTCAGCCTTCAAAACCTCCATAATGATTTCATCATAGTCATCATCGACAGCTTGAAACCCACCTTCATCATGACGCTGATCAAGAATCGGTTTAATGGAAAAGTCCCGAAGATTGATTTGTTTATAGGTAAGACCTTCAACAAGTAGCTTTGAAAGGATCTCCGTGTTTCCGTTTTCTCTAGAACTTCCTTGTAGTAAAATAATACTCATTTCATCGCTCCTTCATGTAAATGGAATCACTTTTCCTTATTATACAATTACGCGACTGTTTTAAAAAATAATCCGTTTTTCTGTACTATTACTTTAGAAAAGTAAATAATAAAAATAAAAACGAATGTAGTAGTAGGGGGAGACAATGGATAAGGAGCAGCATGAACCAGAAGAAAGAACAGATCCGCCATATGAACATGAGCAGGAAGGTTTTGACTATCAAGCTTTTTTTGCAGAAGATGACGAAGAGTTATACGAGGCTGAAAAAGAGAAACGTAAAAAGCAGAAGAAAGCACAATCAAAAATAATAGGCTGGATTTTAGTTTTGGTTCTCTTAATTAACGGCTTAGCCATATGGCCTCAGGTCGTGAACCTACCAGCCGCCCAGTTTCTTGCTGTATCAGCATCGCTTTCGCAGCAAGATGAGATTAAGCAATACAAAAAATCAGTTGTTACCATTGAGTGGGGGGGTGTTAAGGGAACAGGCTTTAACATTGAGCCAAATGGATTAATTATCACAAACGAGCATGTAGTTGAAAATGCCAATGTTGTAAATGTTCACTTTAGAGCAGGGGAATCATATGTGGGGAAAGTGATTGCGAAGTATCCTGAACTCGATATAGCCTTTGTCGATATAGAAGCTGAGAATCTGCCAACCTTATCCCTCACGTTTGAAGAAAAATCTTGGAAAAAGGGAGAAGAGGTTGTCTTTATTGGAAATCCGCTTTCATTTACGCAAATAGCAAATGAAGGTGAAATAATCGGAGAAACAACATTAAAGGATTGGGAAAAACCTGTTATGATGATTGAAGCACCTATATATAGAGGTAATAGCGGTAGCCCCGTCATTAATCAAGAAGGTGAAGTGGTCGGTGTTGTATTCGCAACTCTCCAAAACCCCTCCATAGAATCAAAGGAAATCATTGGGGTGGCAACACCTGTAAGTTATCTTAAAGAAATAGTAAAAAAAGTGACGGAATGAAATCTGTCACTTTAGATTGTTCTCGAGCTGGAATAAATCTAATGGAAGAGGGGCTTCAACGTGAATATCTTCTTTAGTAATCGGATGCTTCAAGGAGACTGAAAAAGCATGTAACGCTTGATGCTGGATCAATGAATGGGTGCCTCCATAAAGTCCATCACCTAAAAGAGGATGCCCAGTATGACTCAGGTGTACCCGAATTTGATGAGTCCTTCCTGTATCTAATTGAAGCTTGATTTTTGTAACTTGATCCTGTCTGAAAACCCTTAATACCTCATAGTGAGTGATGGCTTTTTGACCTGTAGCTGATACCCTTCTTCTCGTTGGATGGTGTCGATCCCGACCAATGGATTCATTGATGGTACCCTTTTTACTTCTAAGGATTCCCTCAACGAAAGCAGTATAACTTCGTTTAATTTCTCTCTTTTCTAGCATTTGATCAAGCAGAGCACTTGCCAGGGCATGTTTGGCAAAGATTATAGCCCCAGTTGTCTCACGGTCTAAACGGTGAATATGCCGGACTTTTGCTTGAATACCTGTGAGCTGCCAATGATAGGCGACACCATTGGCTAAAGTTCCGGTTTGATCTGATTCATTCGGGTGAGTGTCTAGCATGATTGGTTTATTTACAATGAGTAAATGGTCATCCTCAAATAAAACCTCAATACTAAGATCCTCCGGAACCACTCCGAAGCTTTCTTCTTTAAAACATTTTATATATAAACGATCCATTTTCTTAACCACAGTCTGCCACGGTACCACTTGATTATTTAATTTTATCCCATTCTCTAAACGCAGCTCGTGAAGTAGTTTTTTTGGCACGCCAATTTGTGCTTTAACAATGGTCTCAATTGTGAATCCGTCCCAGTAGGAGGGTGTAACGATTTCCAACCATTTTCCTTTTTTCATTGTTTGTATCATGAGGCGACCTCTTTTACTTTTCGATCCTTAAGGTATCGCCGGATTCTTATACTAAACAGGACGAGTAAAAATGCAATATAAGATAAAGAAATAATGAGACCTATTTCAGAATAACCAACCATTTTGAGGACCATATTGATGACTGTGAAAACATATAAAATTCCAAGATATTTTTTGATTTCATCATTTTTATATAGTTTTGTAATGTAAGCACCTAATTGTCCTCCAATCAATGCACCAATGATTAAAGTAAAGGCAAACGAATAATCAATAGGTGTATTTACTGAATACGTGATAAAACCGGCAATTACTATAAAAAACACAGTGAAAAGACTTGTTCCAACAGCTTTCTTCGGCAATAGGCCAAGGAATGTAATAGTTAATGGTACAATGATAAATCCTCCACCAACACCTAATGTAGTGGAAACAAAACCACCGATAAAACCAATCAGAAGAAGAATACCCCATGAATTTCTTGTTTCATTTTTTGGAACGGGAACTTCCTTTTTACCTTTAAGCATGGAATAAGAAAAATAACCAGCTAGTACTATGTAAAATAATGGAATTACAATATGTTCAATGTCGTTTCTTTCTAAAAGTTGAACAAACGGGTGTGCTACCTGTGTAGCTACTAGCCCTGAACTCGCCATGACTAAGCCCGTCTTAAATTGAATATTCTTCATCCGAAAGTGAGCGAGTACCCCAGATAATGAAGTACCGATCGTGTAGAGTAAACTAGTAGCTACAGCCACGACAGGTGAAAACCCCATTAATAATAGAATAGGTGTTAGCACAAAGCCTCCTCCAATTCCGAAATATCCAGACAGAATTCCAATACATGTGCCCAATATAATATATAAGATAATTTCCAACTATATTGCTCCTCTCAGCTTCAGTACAATAATTCCATTATGAAGATACATAAAGGTTTATTCAACCATTTCCAATGAACAAGGAAATTCATCCAAATATAATACAATTTGTAAACACCCCCTTACCATATCGGTAACAGTTTGTTTACGAAGCCTAGTTGCTTTGGTTCTACATGCTAAACTGATAAACGAGTTACGAGATTCAGTACATAGTTCAAAAATGGCATTTTCAGATGAATTAAAGGAAGATCCTTCATTACAAACAAAGATAGAGTCTCGCATACTAGATAAGGTGATCAATAACCAGCTACTTTTACTAGCAGCAAAGGAACCAGGCTTGGAGGTTCCGGCTCGGGAAGTTAACAGTCACATTGTTGGGTCTTTTTTTTGGCTGAATTACCCATGTTAGTCTAAAGAAGAATAAATAATTCCAGACTTGACAAACTATGCCCAAAGGCCGGAAAAGCTTTTGAAGACCGGCATATATACAGCCTTCATTACGTTACTCTTTTCCCTTGGACCTATTACAGGACCTATTGCAATGTTCGGTCCTGTTGAAGCAGCCAAAATGGCATTTCCAACCTTTTCAGAGGTACGGTATATCGTTGCTGGTGAAGTGCTAAACCGATTCGATGCAATCGCGGTACTTTTTTGGACAGTGGGTTTATGATTAGAATTTCGATTTTCTTTTATGGATTGGTATTGGGAACCGCACAAGTAAACAAAATCAAATCATATCAGCCTCTAGTCATTCCTTTTCATGGGTTATTGGGCTTGGAGCTTTATTATTTGCAAACAATTATGCCGAGGTTAAGGATTTCTTATATCAGACTTACGTGCCACTTAACCTTTTAATGGGTGCTGTTTTCCCGTTACTATTACTTGTTTTCTCATTCCTATTTAAGAGGAAAATTTCAAAAAGAATGAAGTCTTTTACTGTTGAGAAATAAAGCAATTTCAATATTTCCTAATTCGGAGAGTGAACATGTGTGGAGACTGAAAAAAAGTTCTTTTCAGACAATCTAGAAGAAAATCTAAAAAAGTTAAAAGATAGCTTTTCATACCCTACAAATGAAGACTTTGTTGTCCGTTCTGTTCATATTCCCTCGCTGAAGAAAGCAGCTGCACTTTTGTATGTAAAAGGGGCCGTTGATGTAAAAAGAATTGAAGAAAATATCCTCACTCCACTATTTGAAAAAGACGTACAGAAGATGGGAGAAAGCTTTGACCGTGTAAAAGAATTACTTACTGTTCAAGACTTGAAAAGTAGCGAGAATTTCAGTGAGGTTGTTCATCTCATTCTCTCCGGTCATACTGCCATCATGATAGAGGGAAGTAAAGAGGTAATCCTAGCAGTAACACCGAAGTTTGCCCAGAGAAGCGTGGAGCAACCAGAAATCGAAAGTGTGATAAAGGGACCGAAAGAGGCATTCATTGAATCATTAGAGGTGAATCGTTCTCTCATTCGAAAAGCACTGAAGTCACATCATTTAATAACAGAAAAACTCTTGTTCGGTAAAGAGAAGAGAAATGAAGTGTCCCTCATGTACATGGGTGACATCGTAAACCAAGAACTCTTGACAAAGGTAAGGGAAAGAGTTCTAGAGATTGAGGCTGAACATATTCAGAATCTTTCAATCTTAGAGCAACACATTGAGGAGAGACCTTATTCTCTTGTTCCGACAGTCTTGCTTACAGAGCGACCGGACCGTGCTGTCAGCTTTCTGAAAGAGGGACATATTGTGTTACTCATGGAAAGTTCCCCTGACTGTTTAATTGTCCCTGTTACCTTTTGGTCGTTCTTTCATACAGCCGAGGACCAATATCAGCGCTGGGCATTCGGGAATTTAATGAGAATTGTGCGACTGCTTGCCTTCTTTGCAGCGTTACTAGGCCCTGCTGCTTATATTGCCATTACGAATTACCATATAGAGGTCATTCCTACAAATTTGCTGTTAACTGTAGCGGCAACAAGAGAAACAGTTCCATTTCCAGGATTATTTGAATTAATCATGATCGAAATCACCTTTGATATTATACGTGAGTCTGGTTTACGATTGCCCATTAAGATGGGACCAGTTGTTTCATTATTATCGGCTGTAATTATTAGCTATGCGGCTATTGAAGCAGGAATCGTGAGTCCTGTGCTGATTGCCATTGTGGGATTTTCAAGCCTTGCATCTTTCTCAATACCGTCCAATAGCTTTAATTTTGCTGTTAGACTTGCACGATTTGGATTTATTGGACTATCGGCTATGATGGGTTTCTTTGGGATAGCGATTGGTGTTCAAATGAGTGTGGCTTATTTAGCAACTGTTAAATCGTTTGATGTCCCTTTTGTATCACCTATGGCACCACACTACCCTTCGTCGAAGGATATGATTGTTCGTCCACCAGTATGGAAGCAGTGGTTACGTCCACTAAATTTGTACCCTCAAAACCGAGTTAGAGGGAAGAAGCCGAAGGGAGGAAAGTTGTCATGATCAAACAATCTGATGGAAAAATCGGAACGAGAGAATTTCTAGGGATGATTATTCTTACCATTGGACTTAAAATGTCTGATATTACACCAGCTACCTTATTTCCTTTTGGTAAAACAGCAACCTGGATGCTTCCGATTATTTCTATGTTCATTGTCATTGTTCCGTACTTTCTCTTATTAAAAGTACTAGGTCGTTACGAGGGAAAAGGATTGATCGATATTGTATTCATTCTAACGGGACGTTATATCGGTTTTGGTATAGGATTTCTCCTATTCGTGTTCATGTTGACGAATACCGTTCTATACACTAGGAGCTATTCAGATATTATGGGTTCGATGTATTTCACCAAAACTCCACCTATTATTATCATCTTTTTATTTATGTTTACTGCTTATTTTATCGCCAATCGTGGACTCGAGGGACTTGGCAGGACCTCATGGCTGACAGTACCCTATTTTATCATTTCGTTAGTTGTCCTTGTCGCACTAATTTGGACAGATTTGAAGTGGAGTCACCTAACTCCTATTCTAGGATCTGGTCCTCTAGAGCTAATAGTCGAGGGGACGAAACATAGCTTTATACTAGGGGAGATTCTCTTGTTTGCTGTACTTTATCCATTTGTTCGGACTCACAAAAATTTCCGAACGGCGAGCCTTATAGGAGTGGGTGCATCCGCAATGCTGTTAGTTGTGTTCTATGCCATCTTTATTATGATTTATGATTATCCACCTATTGAAAGTATGACGCTTCCTTACCAACAACTAACTAGAATCGTGGAGCTTGGTCCTGTTTTTGGTAATAGTGAAGTGTTTTTCTTAGGTTTCTGGGCAATCGCCTCGATTACAAGATTAGCGATTTATTTATATGTTACCGTTGCTTTATTTGGCTCAACATTAAGAATTCATGAATTCGAGCCATTACTTTTACCTTTTGCAGCTGTTATTTTCTTTTTTTGTCAAATCCCAGAATCGAATATTGTGAGCATCTTGCTGCTGCGTGATAATAGGCTTCTTCAATGGAGTTGGTTCATGATTATCGGTCTCCCTTTCCTACTGTTTGTGATATCTGAGTTTAAAAAGGAGGGAAGAAAACGTGAAAAAATTTAAGTGTTTGTTGATTACACTGTTGGTCTATACTCTTTCAGGCTGCTGGGATCAAGGTGAACTTGAGCAATTCGCGTTTCCAATTGTGATTGGGTTTGATAAAGGGGAGAAGGACTTAATTAAAGTGACCTATCAAATTGCCAATCCACAGCAGGGAGCACTTGCACGAACAAGCGGTTCTCAAGACACTAACCCCTCCGAAATCATAACGTTAAGCGCACCAGACTTTTTGTCTTCTCGTGATTTAGCTAATATATCCGTTACGAGGGAAATCCACTTCTCACATGTAAAACAAATTATCATTAGTGAAGAACTTGCTCGTTCTAAAGAATTCGAGCTTATCATGGAATCTACCTTCCGAGACAGACAATTAAGAAGAAACACAAATGTCATTATAACAAGAGAAAAAGCTTCAGATTTCATTCGAAATAATGATCCTCAGTTAGAACGGCGCCCTCATAAATATTATGAATTAATGAGTGCGAGGTGGGAAGAGACTGGATTAATGCCAGATGCTACCATTAATCGTTATTTTGAACTAATGGGCGGACATACAGGCTTATTTTTAGCGGTATTAGCTACTGCAAATAAAGAGGAGCCAAAATTTGAAAATGAAGATGAATACTTAGCGGGTGAAGTAGAGAAAGAGGGTGGCAATCCAACTCAAATGATGGGGTCTGCTGTTATTAAGGATGGAAAGATGATCGGTACCTTCACAGGAGAAGAAACAAGACTAGCCTTGTTATTACGACCTGACTCAAAGACTGATACGATGATAACAACCTATAAAGATCCTTTAGCACCTGATTACCGAATTTCCGCGATGCTTTTAAAAACAGAAAAAAATAAAGTGAAAATAGATACAACTAAGAAAATACCTGAGGTAGATGTTATCGTGCGGGTAGATGTTCAAGTATTAAATATTCCTAGCAAAATTGACTATGTCGAAGATTTTAAGAAACAAGAGATATTGAAAAAAACAGTACGGAGCCAGCTTGAGAGTAAAGCAAAAAAGCTAGTTGAAAGGACCCAAAAAGAGTTCAAAGGAGAACCATTTAGATGGGCGTACGCCGTTCGAAAAGAATTTGCAACGTGGGATGAATACAAGGAATATGAATGGTCGAAAAAATACCAAGATGCGAAGGTCAATATTAAGTATGAAATCGAGATAACAGGGTTTGGGATTCAATTAAAACCAACACAAGAACCAGAGGAGTGATACACAGTGAAATGGATTATCATCATCATGTCGCTATACCTCGTCTATTACACCTTTGTATATTCTAAAATGGTATGGAAGGATGGCCATAAATTTGCTGGTGCTATCGTAATGATGATGATCGGTGGAAGTCTCCTTACTCTACCTATTTGGTTATATTTTATAAATCGATGAACCTATTAGAAATTTGTGGGAAAACATCAATGAAAACAATCATCCTTGCACTTCAATGGATTATGATCACATTACCTTTCTTCTCTCTCTTTTTCTTGAAGAAGGAAACCATTAGACACTATATGCCTGTAGTCATTTTCACCATGTTTATTAGAGGATGTTCAAAAAGTCCGGCAAAAATAGCTTCGAATTTCTTCGTCAGCTCGTCTTTCCGCTCCTCACGTATACAAAACATACGCTCCGGTGCTCAAGACTTCGCTTCCTTGAACTTCTTTGCTCTTTTTGTCCTCCTTTTTGAACAGGCTCTATTATAGACATTTATCATGAAATAAGTAATAATAAATTTTTTTTTGGAAATACCTTATCCGTTAATTCCACCCACCATTTTTTATGAAGCTATGGCAGTAGCTAATTTTTTCGTGGTTATTTTATTCGTTACAGGTGGGTTGGTTTTAGGGACTGATTTACGATTTTATAAGAGAGAAAAGATGAAGAAGGAGCAGAAGGTTGCGAAGATTCTGGCTTGGACCAATATTTTTTTAGGAATCATGGTCTTTGTGAGTAATTGGGTGTATCAGCAATTTTTGTGGTAAGTTTCAAGGAAGTAACAATGCTCAAACATGAGTGTTGTTTTTTTGTTGTATTTCAAACATATTTGGCAAGTTATGCATACTAAGGATGATTCAAGGAATGCTACTAAAAAGACATACTAGTTATTGAACATACAGAGATGGTGAGATCACAATGATGAAATGGTTTGACAAGCATATTTTACATAAGGATATACAATCAGTAGAAGAAATTTTTGCTTATATGGCAAAGTCTACAGACTTCGTTAATTACACAAACAAAAAAGTGAAACATCCGTATATCCTTGCTTATTATTCAAGTATAGTTGATTCTAAGGTCATCCATCGGGATATTTTGCCCTACTTGAAGAATGTTGAAAAGGAAGATGATTTACAAGCGATTATTCCGGTTCAGGATATTCTATCGGTTAGTGAGGCAAATGAAGTCAGAGAAAAGCTTCCCCAAGGGTATGTGTATGTTAGTTTCGTAGACAAACGAAATAAAGGTGTGCTCATTCAAGCACAACTAAAGGAGAAACGACCCATTTCTCCACCAGAAGTCGAATTTAGTGTTGTTGGGCCAAAGGAATCGTTTATTGAATCCATGGATACAAACCTCCATCTTATTCGAAAAAGGATTCCCATACAGGAACTTCGAGTAGAAGAGGTTGTCATTGGTAAACTATCTAGATCTAAGGTTGCTATCATTTATATAGACGGAATTGCGGATATGGCAAACGTCAATACGATGACACAACGAATTAAAGATATTGATTTTGACATGATTACAGATAGTTCTTATGTAGCACAAATGATTGCTGATAATGAAAACTCTCCATTTCCACAAGTATTAGATACAGAGAGACCGGACAGGGTTGCAGCTGTTCTAGCCGAAGGAAAAGTAGTCGTTCTTGTGGAGGATTCGCCGCAAGCATTAATTGCTCCAACAACATTGATCGAGTTCTTTTCTTCCTACGAAGATTATTTATTTAACTGGTATGTGGCTTCATTTATTCGCCTTCTTCGGGTGTTTGCTGTTGCCTTCTCTATTTTAATTACACCGATTTATGTGGCAGCCCTAACCTTTCATTATGAACTCATTCCCAAGGACTTGTTAGCTACCTTAATAACATCCCGAAGAGAGATTCCACTTCCACCAATATTAGAAGCCTTATTTCTAGAGCTAACGATTGAGCTATTACGTGAGGCTGGAGCTCGACTACCGACGAAGGTTGGTCAGACTATTGGTATCGTGGGCGGGATTGTTATCGGAACAGCATCCGTTGAAGCTGGTCTTACTAGTAATGTTCTACTCATTATCGTTGCCTTAGCCGCCCTTGCATCCTTCACAACTCCTGTATATAAAATGGGTAATACAATCCGATTAATTAGATTTCCTTTCTTATTGTTAGCTCATTTATGGGGACTCATCGGAATAGTTATGTGCTTCTGTTTCCTTATGACACATTTGCTTCATTTAACTTCATTAGGAAGACCTTTCTTGGAACCTATTTATCCTCCTCGATTTGAGGATTTGAAGGACGCCTTTATCAGATTACCCTTTGCAAAGCTAGCTAAAAGACCAGTTCAATTAAGAACAAATAATAAACTACGCTTCAGTCCAAAAGAAGCGAATTATAAAAGGGACATTGATGAATAGCACAACTAGAGGGAGTGCTTTCTTGTGCAAAAGATTCCAGAACGATTACTTGTTTCACATTTTCTTGTTTTTTTTCTTGTTCATTCCATGCAGTTTGGGGTCGGTGTTTTAGGGTTTCAGCGAATTGTCGCAAAATCTGCCGAAAATGATGCCTGGATCTCTGTGATTATCGGTGGCCTCGGAATTCATATTTTAATATGGATGATTTATAAAATTATGGAAAAAGGTAATGGAGATATTACAGACGTGCATCGGACTATCTTTGGGAGATGGGTAGGAGGTTTTCTTTCATCCTTGCTCATTATCTATTTTATTTTGCTTGCTATTACCATTACTAGGACTTATCTCGAAGTGGTTCAGGTTTGGGTATTTCCAGGGATGCGAACATGGACATTTAGCTTGATCTTTCTATTTCTTATCTACTATATTGTGATCGGCGGATTTCGGACAGTTACAGGAATTGCATTTCTCGGTGTGATTTTACCTTTCTATTTAATCCTAAGTTATTTGTATCCATTGAAATTTTCTTTCTTTGGAAACCTATTGCCGATTATGGATCATTCTGTAAAGGAAATGATAGTATCAGCGAAAGATTTAACATTGAGTATCTTGGGTTTTGAACTCCTTCTAATGTACTATCCGTTTATTAAAAATCCCGAAAAATCTCAAAAATGGGCTCACCTAGGGAATTTATATACAGTCCTTCTCTATCTAGTTTCTATGATAGTTAGTCTTGCCTATTTTTCTCTAGAGCAGCTTCAAAAGAATATTTGGGCTTCAATCACAATGCTTAAGATAGTACAGCTTCCTTTCGTAGAACGTGTCGAATATATTGCCATTGCAACATGGATTGTTATAATCCTACCAAACGTTTGTATTGCCATTTGGGCTGCAAGTAGGGGAGCTAAACGACTTTTTAAGAAGAAGCAACGCAACTTACTGATAGGAATCCTATTATTATGTTTCTTTGTTATTATCCAATTTAAAACAAGAACCCAAATCAATATGTTAAATGATATGACAGCACAAATAGGCTTTTATCTGATTTATGGTTATATCCCCATACTCTTTCTCATCAGCTTTTTCTACAATAAATGGAAAGTGAGAAATGTATCATGAAAAAACATTTATTCTCATTTTTAATTCTCATTTTACTAACAGGGTGTCTTCAAGAAAGAATTATTGATGACATAAACCTATTGAGTGCATTTGGCTATGATGTTTCCGAAGGAGGAAAAATAAAGGGAACAGGAATTATTCCTGTTTACAGAGCGGACAAAAGTATTGATAATGAATCATTCACAGCTATCGGAAACCAAAGTAAAGATATAATTAAACTTATGCAGCAGAAATCTGCAGATCCAATTGAAAATGGGAGTGTTGAAATCATTCTATTTGGAAAAGAGATGGCTGAAAAAGGTGTGATTGAAGTCATTGATACACTTGAACGAGATGCAAGAATTGGCTCCAATATAGCGTTGGCAGTTGTAGACGGAACAGCAAATGAGGTCTTAATAAAAGATTTGGGAAATAGAGGAACTGGTACCTATCTGTCAACTCTTATTGAACACAATATGAAGAATAGAAATCTGCCATTGATTAACCTTCATCTCTTTTTAAATGCGTACTATTCTAAAGTCAAGGATCCTTTTTTACCTTATATAGAGTTAGAAGATAATAAGGTAAGAGTGAAAGGATTGGCTCTTCTACAAGAAGACAAAGTGGTTTCATATGTGGATAATGCGGATATGTTTTTCTTCAAAACATTAATGGAGAATTTTAAGAATGGTTCACATTCCATTAAAGTTGAGGATGAGTACGTAACAACATTTATTTTAACGTTATCTAGAGATTACAAAATAGAAAGTGCATTGTCTGATCCAGTTGTCTATTTAGATTTGAAAATGGAAGGACATATTCGAGAATTTTCAGGCAAAATACTAGATCCCAAGATGATTAAAAAAATCGAAAAGAAATACCAAACCATCATAAATGAAAAATGTGAGAAGCTGCTCACCCGTTTTAGTGATGAAAATATTGACCCTATTGGTGTTGGATTAATGGCCAAGACACAAACCAGAAAATTTGATATAGAAAAGTGGAAGGAATCCTACCCAAAGACAACCTTTAGAGTGAGTTCTAAGGTGACTATAAGTGAAACAGGGGCTATTGAATAAGGTAAATAAATACCCCTACACGTGAATATATATTAGTAAAACAACACAGGAGGATACACCATGCCCAAGGTTTTACTATTTGCTGATCCTGGTATTGATGATTCTTTAGCTATAATGTATGCCCTGCTCCATCCACAAATTGAACTGGTTGGAATTGTAACGGGATATGGAAACGTGTCGAAGGAGCAGTCTACCCAGAATGCGGCTTATTTATTACAGTTAGCTGGGGTGCGGGATATACCGATAATCGGCGGAGCCCAGGGCCCATTATCAGGAGAACCAGTACCTTTTTATCCAGAAATCCACGGGCAGGAAGGATTAGGACCAATCCAACCACCTGAACAATATAAAGTGAATTTATTGAATTTTGATGAAGTCTTTAAAATCATTGAACGGTATCAAAATGAACTCATTATCGTGGCTGTTGGTAGATTAACAGACCTAGCCATCGCGTTTATATTAGGTGGAGAGCAAATGAGGAAGATAAAAGCATTCTACATAATGGGTGGGGCCTTTTTGGTTCCTGGAAATGTGACTGCTATAGCTGAGGCTAATTTTCATGGAGACCCGATTGCGGCTGATTTAGTAATGGAGAAGGCAAGGAATCTGACATTACTGCCTTTAAATGTGACAAACAATGCGATACTTACTCCTGAAGTAGTGGATTATATCGTACTTCAAAATAACACTCCGTTTAAGTCACTCATTAAACCGATTTTTGACTATTACTTTGAGGCATACAAAAAAAATGTCCCTGGGGTTCCTGGGACGCCTCTTCATGATGTGGTTACAATTAGTGCAATGATGAATCCAAATATAATTGAGTACTTAGACCGAAGAGTTCGTGTCACTTCTCAAGGTGAAGCAGCCGGTCAAAGTATAGCCGATCTCCGTCCTAAGCCCGACCAAGAGCCTTATGAAACACTAGATCGGATTGGAATGAAGTTGGATTATCAGGCGTTTATTCAAGATTTTATTAGAATCATGACAACAACTAAGATTGAGTAGAACTCATTCTTGATAGGAAATGGTTAAGACGGAAAGACTTACCTTAGCATTTTTGATTACTAGTATGATATTTTAGTACTATACTATATTGATTATTGGTCTTTACCCGAAACTAAGGTGGTCTTAAAAATGAAAATTGTAACAGCATCCACTCCCGAACAAGAGAACTTTATCGAAGAATTAGTTAGCTATATGTATACGGAAGTTTTTCCATATTACTTTTCAGATGAGTATATTAAAGAGTTAGAGGCCCTAAGTGTACTTATTCCAGAACAAGGTTTGTATAACGGTACTCTAAAAGAGGCATTTCAACTTATTTCTGGTATGCAGGCTTTAATTGCTGTTATTGAAACCGTCAGAACAGAAGAAGTCTTAGACAATCATCGAGAGATATTCGATAAGAATACTAGTATATTAGAAGAATACGGGTATAAGTTCCCTTTAACAATTGAACATTTTGTTATCCTAAAGGAAAATCCTATTAGTCAGTTTTCAAAGCCTACAAGTCAATATTTGATGTAGAAAAAAAGCATCTGAACTTCGATGCTTTTTATTTTGTCCACTGTTCAAACCAACTCTGAAACGCTTCGTCACTTATTTTCCCTACAACTCGATCTACTTCTACACCATCCTCGAAACGAATAATAGTGGGTGTGCTTTCAATATTGTATGTTTGCCATCCATTTTCAAACTCAAGTAAATTAAACAAAGGTAAATCTAAGCCGATTTCCTCTGCCATTGGCACGATGACAGGTGATGTTACCTGACAATGAGAGCAGGTAGGGCTATAAAAATAAACGGTTACATTTTCTTTGTTCGTAATTTTCGTTTTCAATTCTTCTGGTAGAATTTGATTTTGATAATTTGGATCCTCCAGCTGCCCGACTGTGGCAGGATCTAATTTTGTTTTATTAAATGGATTACCAACTGATGCCTGTTGATTTGAATAGTTAGTTACTAGTATAAGGGCAACAAATAATGCAAGGATGATCGCAAGAAAGATAAGTACTTTTTTCATGTTATTGCTCCTTTCTTATTTTAATGATGAAGATATGTAAGATTGTAATGAGTGTAAAAGCCGAAAATGCTAAAAAAGGTATGGTAATAAAGCCTAACCAATTAATATACTGACCCGTACACGGTACAACTCCACATGAGATAGAATTTGCTGCAAGGAAGTCGACCTTTTGAATCAAGTAATGATAAAGAGATATGCATCCTCCTATGATTGAGAAAGGCAAAATATAGGCAGATAAATGATAATCTTTTTTGGTGACTCCAATCCCCATAAATACTACGAGTGGGTACATGAATATCCGCTGATACCAGCAAAGCTCACAAGGGACATACTTTAGTACCTCGGAGAAGTATAAGCTACCAAATACAGCAATGACAGAAACGGCCCAAGCTGAGAAGAAGAGTGTTTCAATTTGTTGAGTTCTACTAGACTTCATCGTGATTCCTTCCCTTTATGTACTTTATATAAAATTATAGTATGACAAAGAGAGAACGTAAAACAATATATTGTGAAATTCGTGAAAAATATATCTGAAAGAGAACAAGGGAAAAATTGACAGTCAATGATTTAGCTAGTCTGGTCATGGTCAACACTAATATAGAAAGGAGTGTTAATCATGAACTTGATCAGAGACATTATGACTGAAAAAGTAGCTACTGTTTCACCAATTCAAACAATTCAAGAAGCGGCTACCTTAATGAACCGATACAATGTTGGATCCATACCTGCTGTAGAAAACGGACAAGTTAGAGGGGATTGTCAAGACCGACACATCACCCTTTGTTCTACAGCACAAGGGTTAACAAGTACAACAGCAGTGTCTGTGGAGATGACTGCCTCCGTTGAATAAGGGGATCCAAACCATGCCTAGCCATATCTTTCATTGCATACAAACACTATCTATCATCTTCTTTTGTATATACTTCAAATTCTAAAGAAGAATCTTGCTTCGTATACATAAATGGTGAGTCAATAATGCCGCTTGTTATAAAATTATTCACTTCGTGGAATAATTTGTTTATGATATAAGAGTAGCGGGTATAGGTAGTCGATAGGAAATAAAGGGGACGAAAAATCATGTCAAAAATAGACTTAACTAAATTTGAGAAACGAATGAACATTCGAAGGATAGAGGAAAAAGACTTCGATGAGATTTTAGAGATGCAAAGAGTTTCTTTTCCGGGGATGGATCAGTGGCAACGTGACCAGTTGGAAAGCCATATAGAACATTTTCCTGATGGACAGCTCTGTGCAGAATATGACGGGAAAATAATTGGTTCATGCTCAAGCTTAATTATTAACTTTGATGAGTATGATGACAAGCATACATGGGACGACATCACAGATGAAGGCTACATAACCAATCATAATCCTGACGGGTACAATTTATATGGAATTGAGATCATGGTTCATCCAGATTATAGACGTATGAAGGTCGGGCAACGTCTCTATGATGCACGGAAGGAATTGGCCAGAGAGCTAAACTTAAAAAGCATCATTATTGGCGGGCGCATTCCTAATTACCATAAACATGCGGAGGAAATGTCACCTCGTCAATATGTAAAAGAAGTAACTATGCACAAAATTTATGATCCTGTTCTATCATTCCAGCTTATGAACGGTTTCACACTAATGCGGATTAACCCAAATTATTTAGAGGACGATCATGCATCATATAAATATGCGACCTTGATGGAATGGAACAATATTGATTATCGTAGTAAAACAAAACGCCATTTTCAAACGTCTTTTCCGGTTAGGATTTGTGCCATTCAGTACGCGATGAAGCAAATAGAATCGTTTGAAGAGTTTGCGAAACAGGTGGAGTATTATACGGATGTAGCGGCAGATTTTGAATCTGATTTTGCTGTATTTCCAGAAATTTTCACAGCACAGCTTATGTCCTTTCTTCATGAAAAAACACCAAGTCAAGCAATCCGTAAACTAACGGAATATACAGAGTCTTATATTGAGCTTTTTGCGAACCTTGCCGTTAAATATAATATCAACATTATTGGTGGTTCCCATTTTGTTGACGAGGAAGATAAAATATATAACATTTCCTACTTATTTAGACGAGATGGAACAATTGAAAAACAATACAAAATTCATATCACTCCAAATGAAAAAAAATGGTGGGGAGTCAGTGCAGGTGATGAAGTAAAGGTGTTTGATACGGACTGTGGACGAATTGCGATTCTCATTTGTTACGATATCGAGTTCCCAGAATTAGCACGGATTGCAACAGACCGAGGCGCTAACATCATCTTTACTCCATTTTGTACAGAAGACAGACAAGGCTATTTACGTGTTCGAATTTGTGCTCAAGCACGTGCCATCGAAAACCAAATCTACACAGTAATCGCTGGGACAGTTGGAAACCTACCTCAAGCGGAAAATATGGACATCCAATATGCACAATCTGGAATCTTTACGCCCTCAGATTTTGAATTTGCCAGAGACGGCGTAGCTGCTGAATGTAATCCAAATCTAGAGACGGTTGTGGTAGCAGATGTCGATCTCGAGATTTTAAGAAGGCAGCGAAAAGGCGGAACAGTAAGGCAGCTTCGAGATAGAAGACGTGATTTGTATGAAATTCGATATAAGAAATAAGCACCGTATTTTTTATACGGTGTTTTTATGTCGAAATTTGCAGATGTATTTTTAAAGGATTGAGTAGTTTTATGAAGAAAATGTAAAAGAGTACTAAATAGAATTGTAAAAGTTAGTCAAGCTTTGATATTCTATTTAAATGAATGAATTTGCCATTATAATATTTAGACAGACTAGGGTATTCACACGAGGAGGAAAATTGAATGAATTGGCGTGAACAATATAAAAGATGGGCAGAAGCACCAAATCTTGAAAATGGACTTAAACAAGAGCTTCAACAATTGCATGCTAATGAAAAGGAACTAGAGGATCGTTTCTATAAAAGCTTAGAATTCGGAACTGGCGGTATGCGTGGTGAGATCGGCGTAGGAACGAACCGAATGAATACATATACCGTTCGAAAAGCATCAGAAGGGCTTGCCCAATTTATTTTGTCTTTTGGAGAAGAAGCAAAAAAACGTGGAGTCGTTATTGCGTATGATTCTCGTCATAAATCACCTGAATTTTCGATGGAAGCTGCTAAAACCTTAGCTTCACATGGTATTCAAACATACGTTTTTGAAGAGCTTCGTCCGACACCTGAGCTTTCTTTCGCTGTACGATATTTGAATGCCTTTTCAGGAATTGTCGTAACGGCTAGTCATAATCCTCCCGAATACAATGGATATAAAGTGTATGGGGAAGATGGAGGTCAATTGCCTCCATTTGAAGCAGACAGAGTTATTTCAGAGGTTAATAAAGTGGAAAACGAGCTAATGCTTGTGGTTGAAGATGAGACAACATTAAAGGGAAAAGGACTTATCAGAATGCTCGGTGATGAAATCGACCATGCCTACACAGAGAAACTGTTAACCATTTCAGTTAATCGTGATTTAGCACATGAAGTAGGTAACGACATCAAAATCGTTTTTACACCACTTCATGGTACGGCGAATATGCCTGTTAGAAGCGGGTTAGCGGCACTTGGCTACAATCAAATTACCATTGTTGAGGAACAGGAATTGCCAGATCCGAATTTTTCTACCGTAAAGTCTCCAAACCCTGAGGAGCATGCAGCGTTTGAGCTTGCGATAAAAAAAGGGAAAGAAATAGATGCTGATATGCTGATCGCAACTGATCCAGACGCAGACCGATTAGGTATCGCTGTAAAGGATTTAATCGGAGAATATGTTGTCTTAACCGGAAATGAAACAGGCGCGATTTTCCTGGATTACTTACTTTCTCAAAAGAAAGAAAAGGGCATCCTGCCTGAAAACGGTATTGTCTTAAAAACAATTGTAACCTCTGAGATTGGCAGAACAATTGCTTCTGCTTATGGCTTAGAAACAGTTGATACACTCACAGGCTTTAAATTTATTGGAGAGAAAATCAAAGAATACGAGCAAAGCGGTGAATACACCTTTCAATTTGGCTATGAAGAAAGCTATGGTTATTTAATTGGAGATTTTGTTCGTGATAAAGACGCTGTTCAAGCGGCCTTACTTGCTGTAGAGGTATGTGCATTCTACAAGAAAAAGGGCATCTCAGTTTTTGAAGGGTTAATGGAATTATTTCAAACGTATGGCTTCTATCAAGAAGGCTTGAAATCCCTTACTTTAAAAGGGAAAGAAGGCGCAGAACAAATTAATGGTATCCTTTCTAACTTCCGAAGTGCTGGTCCAACAGAAATGGCAGGTAAAGCAGTTACGATTATAGAGGACTATGAGACTAGCGAGCGTCTATATACGAAGGAAAATATAGTTGAAACCATTCCCCTACCTGAATCAAATGTCATTAAGTACATTTTAGAGGATGGCTCATGGTTCTGTTTACGCCCGTCCGGTACAGAGCCGAAAGTTAAATTCTATTTTGGGGTTAATGCCTCTTCATTAGAGCAAAGTAAACAAGATTTAGCTGATTTAACTGAAGCCGTAATGGGTAAAGTAAATGATCTAATAGAGACAGCTTCAGCTAGAAAATAATAGAGATATTTTGACACCATGAGTATAAGGGATGAACACGCTGATATATCCCGATAAACGCCGATATAAATGGATAAACGCTGATATATCTCGATAATCGCTGATATAAATGAATAAACGCTGATATATCTCGATAATCGCCGATATAAATGGATAAACGCTGATATATCTCGATAATCGCCGATATAAATGGATAAACGCTGATATATCTCGATAATCGCCGATATAAATGGATAAACGCTGATATATCTCGATAAACGCCGATATAAATGAATAAACGCTGATATATCCTAATAATCGCCGATATAAATGAATAAACGCTGATATATCTCGATAATCGCCGATATAAATGAATAAACGCTGATATATCTCGATAATCGCCGATATAAATGAATAAACGCTGATATATCTCGATAATCGCCGATATAAATGGATAAACGCTGATATATCTCGATAATCGCCGATATAAATGGATAAACGCTGATATATCTCGATAATCGCCGATATAAATGGATATACGCTGATATATCTCGATAATCGCCGATATAAATGGATAAACGCTGATATATATCGATAATCGCTGATATAAATGAATAAACGCTGATATATCTCGATAAACGCCGATAAAAATGAATAAACGCTGATATATCTCGATAATCGCCGATAAAAATGAATAAACGCTGATATATCTCGATAAACGCCGATATAAATGGATAAACGCTGATATATCTCGATAATCGCTGATATAAATGGATAAACGCTGATATATCTCGATAATCGCTGATATAAATGAATAAACGCTGATATATCTCGATAATCGCCGATATAAATGGATAAACGCTGATATATCCTAATAATCGCCGATATAAATGAATAAACGCTGATATATCTCGATAATCGCTGATATAAATGGATAAACGCTGATATATCTCGATAATCGCTGATAAAAATGAATAAACACATATAAGGCCTTTCTGGCTTAGTATTGTCCCTCATTTCTCTTCAGATTCACTAGAGAAATGAGGTTTTTTCTAATTTCGCTAAAAAAACAACTCCCAAAAAAGCCTTATGATTCCAGTGAACAGTAAAAATAGGGGAGGGTGGTAACCTAAGTGGGCTTTTGATGCCCGTGGATCTACGAAAATAGTCTAGGACGGTAACCAACCTACAAGACCGAACCCAGGTTGCTCTTTTTGCAGTGGAAAATGGGATTTCTTAAGAAATTAGGTGAACTTAAACCTGGGGTTCATATTATTTCCCCAAACCATACCATATACCATTTAATTTGTAGTCCGTGTTAGTACTTTGTTATAGTTAAGATGTGTTAGGTTGCCAAAAAAATGACGAGAATTGAGGTGAAAATGGGATCTTAAAACATAACTTATTGATAAGTTGGATTGAGAACTTCCCTGCCTACAAGACTTACCTTGGGGCTTGTAGAAATTCATTGAAATATAGGCATTGGATTGCTCATGGTAGATACTGGAGTCCAAAACGGGGGAGGAGTTATGATTATAGTTCTGTATATACTATCTGTAATAAGCTACTAGAAGAGCTGCCGCTTTTATAAAAGAACGATAATCACTAGAAGACCCTTCGATTCAAGCATACATCTTCATACAGTTTACTCCAAAAAAAGTCTAATCCTCACCCTCTGTAAATTTATTCTTTTTCACTGAAATTTCATTCCATTACTCTTTACTCTTCCTAACATCTGACATGAATGTGCTCCCTACAATTTAAGACGCAGAAAAAATCCTCCTATTTATGTATGAAAAAATCCACCTACATACCGATCTACAATTCATAAGATCTTACATACTATAAGTAATAAAATAAATATAGGAGAGATCAGCATGAAGGTAGTCATTATCAATGGAAGTCCAAGAAAGGCAGGCCGAACTGGAATTATAGCTCGGTTTATAGCAAAAAAATACGAGATGCAATTAATCGATCTAAGTGAGGGAAGACTCCCTTTATATAATGGAGAAATAGAGCAAGACCAATTAGCAGCTGTAAAAGAACTAAGAGACACGATTAAGAGTGCGGATGCCGTCATTTTAACTACTCCTGAGTATCATAATGCCATGAGTGGAGCACTTAAAAATGCACTTGATTACTTAGGGAGTCAACAATTCCAACATAAACCAGTAGCCTTATTAGCCGTTGCAGGCGGAGGTAAAGGTGGTATAAACGCGTTAAATAATATGCGAACCGTTGCAAGAGGTGTTTATGGGAATGCAATTCCAAGGCAGCTAGTTTTAGATCCAGGAGCTTTTGACAAAGAGAACCAATCCATTACTTATGATAGTGAACAACAAGTGGACGCACTTGTTTCTGAGCTGCAGTTTTATATGAACTTATATGAAAAAAGAAGTCATTAAGCAAATGATGAAAAGGAAGGGTGATCCCTTCCCTTCCTTTTCACTCTACCTTAACCAATCTTTCCATATCAACTGATTGAATTTCTAATGCATGATCAATGTATCTAAACAGTGAATGCAAGGACGTCTCTATAATTTTGTAATCGCGCGAAAAATTGTATGCATGTAAAAATTGTTCAATTTTTTTGGACAACATATTATCCTTGGTTCTAACCATGAGGATTAATAAATTATCCCATTGTGAACGGTGGGTGTAATACAACGCACGATCATAGTCAACGATGTTCATGGTTGTTGCCTCCTTTGTTTCAATCAAGCACCTAGCATGTGTAGCACATATTGCTCCATCAAGAAGAAATGCTTGCTTCTACCTTAAGTTAAGGAGTTACTTATAGTTTACGGAGTTCTCGATAAATTAAGCTATGGGATTGTCTGAAAATGTTGGAGATAAAAGGACAATTTATCCATTGTCGTCTTGAATTAGTGGGGAATAAAGCCAAAAAGATTAGAAGTAAAACGAACAGTATAACGAGTCCTAATTAAACTAGATAGATCAATAAATGGATTGATTTGAATATTTTTTAAATAATATGTACAAACTATCTTCGAAATTAGCGTTTTAGGAGGTACATAATGAAAAAGAAACTTGCCTTTCCATTGATATGTCTTGCTTTTATAATTGGAATATTTGCTTCCTATTCTTTCAACGAAACCGTTGGGGTAGCAGAGCAACCCGATTATGAAAAATGGGGTAAAATTGCCATTAATGTTGTAAAAGAGAGTTATGTAAACGAGCAAGTTAGTGATTATAAGTATGAAGGTCGCAAATCAGTTTCTGATGTAAAAGCAGAGGACACCTTCTCCTTTCAAGTAAAAAGAGACAATAAAGAATTTACGGTGAAGGCCGTTGTGGCTTTTAATCCAAAAACAGAAACCTTGCAGTCGCTTGCACTTGTTGAAGTGACACCATAGTTGAAAAATGACTGCCATTTATGGCAGTTATTTTAGTTTCCGAAGGTAATGTATTAAATGAAAAAAAGTATTTTTCTTATTTTTATTTTGCTTCTAGCTTTGCCCATTGCTTGTAAAGCAGAAGGCAAAGGTGATGAGGGTAAAATAGCCTTTTTACGCAATCAAGATTTATGGGTTAAAATGGGCGAAAAAAAAAGAACGTATAACCACTGACGAGAAGATTCAGTATCCTAATGGTAGAGGATGGCAGGGCACTTACGATTCGTTCAAAATCTTCTAAAGTATTTGAATCTGAGGTTTCACTTTACGTGGCAGCGGGAATCGAAACAGAAGAAGGAGCAAAGACAGGTGAGAACAGAGTAGTTGAGATTATAGCAGAGTAGCGTAGAAGTCAGTGACAATTATGGATGCAACTCCTATGAAATTGAATAAAATTCGAAGGGACGTAACCCTTATTTAATATTGAAAAAGGCCTTTTCGGACAAAATCCGAAAAGGCCTTACTAGTTTTGAGATTAAGCTATTCAATACTTAGCTTTGAATTAGCTTAGAGTAGCGAGAGCCTCCCGCGTGAATGGCTGCAAGTCTTCAGTGCGGTCATCGCGGATCTTGACTGCCCAGGCAGGGTCGTTAAGCAGTGCGCGACCAACGGCGACGAGGTCAAACTCGCCACCCTCCAAACGCTCGATCAAGTTGTCGATGCCTGCTGCTTGCCCTCCCTTGCCTTCCTCGAACAGGCTTGTGAAGACAGAGTCTAGGCCGACAGAGCCGACCGTAATTGTAGGCTTACCGGTCAACTTGCGTGTCCAGCCTGCCAGGTTAAGGTCTGAACCCTCGAACTCGGGCTCCCAAAAGCGACGAGTAGAGGCATGGAAGATATCGACTCCTGCCTCAGATAGAGGTGCGAGGAAAAGCTCCAGCTCCTCTGGATTCCCTGCCAGCTTGGCGCCGTAATTAACCGGCTTCCATTGGGAGAAACGGAAGATGATCGGGAAGTCAGGTCCGACCGCTGCTCGAACCGCCTCGATAACCTCCACTGCAAATCGAGTACGACCAACCATATCGCCGCCATACTCATCCGTGCGTTTGTTGGTCACGTCCCAGAAGAACTGATCAATAAGGTAACCGTGTGCTCCATGTATCTCCACTGCATCAAAGCCAATGCGCTTAGCCTCGGCAGCAGCTTGGGCAAAAGCCCGCACGATACCATGAATTTCATCGACTGTCATAGGTTCTGATACAGGCTCACCCGTCAGACTGAGGCCAGAAGGACCAATGGGATCAGTATTTGAATCCGGGAATTTCACCCTTTCGCGGGCAGTGCCAGTATGCCAAATCTGTGGAGCAATTTTTCCTCCAGCTTCATGCACTTCATGGACAACACTCGCCCATCCTGCTAGAGCTTCCTCCCCGTAAAAATGAGGCACACCGTGGTCAGCCGCCGCAGCAGGATGGTTAATGACTGTTCCTTCAGTAATAATGAGGCCAACGCTGTTTTCCGCCCTCCGGCGGTAATATCCGGCCACGTCGGGACCAGGAATGCCATTTGGTGAAAATGTGCGGGTCATCGGGGCCATGACAATTCGATTTTCGAGCTTCAGCTGGCCACCTTCAAAAGTCTTGAATAAAACTTCTGCAGTTTTAAATTTAGTCATCTTATTTTCTCCTCCTGTTAAAAAAGGGATATTTGTTTATCTACAAATTTAAATATATAGATTAATAGATGAAAATGCAAGCCCTTAGAAGGAAGTTCTTGTGGCTACTTTTTTTGGGCCTGCAGCCCGGCCGCAAAGTCCTCCAAAAAGGCGGCGATCGCCTCTTCATTGCGCCTGTAATAGGTCCATTGGCCATAACGGCGTGACTCCAGCAGTCCAGTCTTCTGCATGGAGGACAGGTACGAAGAGATGACAGACTGCGTCAGACCGGATTTTTCCTGAATGCTTCCCACGCACACACCGCCAACGAAATCTTCTTTGATGGTGTTAGGCAGATTATCGTTCATCTTCTCCGGTTCCCTTAGCCAACAAAGGATGTTGAGACGGGTCTCATTAGACAGAGCTTTCAGCACAGCAAGTATATCTTCATTTCTCATTACTCGACACCCATTCCTTTTTGGTTTGTTCTCATTATACCAAAAGTTCCGCTCATGAGAAAAACGATAATTTCATTAATAGTTCCTAAAAAAAAATGACGTCCTCATTATTGAGTATGCATTCTCTAACATAAACGGTGGGAAGGTTAATAAATAAGTCACTCCGGTTGTAAGTTAACAATATTAAGTGAGTGAAGAACTAGTACTGGCTTCAATCTGAAACTCCATATATGTTCATCTTTCCCTTCCCGCAAACATAGATTGTGATAAGCAATCAAAAAGGGGAGATGAGCATGAGGGCTGAGGATCAGAAGAAATTAGAATATGCAATTGATGAGATTACAGAGATTGCAAAGGGATTTGGGCTTGATTTTTATCCGATGCGTTATGAAATCTGTCCTGCTGATATTATTTATACCTTTGGTGCTTATGGAATGCCGACCCGTTTTTCGCATTGGAGCTTCGGAAAGCAATTTCATAAGATGAAGCTACACTATGATCTAGGTTTAAGTAAAATTTACGAGCTCGTTATTAATTCTAATCCTTGCTATGCGTTCCTTTTAGACTCCAACTCACTCATTCAAAATAAATTAATCGTAGCTCACGTTTTAGCGCATTGTGATTTTTTTAAGAATAATTGTCGCTTTGGGAACACGAAGCGCGAAATGGTGGAAAGTATGGCAGCAACAGCAGAGCGTATCGCTAATTATGAGCATGTTCATGGTAAGCATGAGGTAGAGACATTCTTGGATGCCATTCTAGCTATTCAGGAGCACATAGATCCCTCGTTGATGCGACCAAAGTTAGCTTATAATCTTGAAGAAGAATATGTAGAAACAATAGCAACTACCCCTTATGATGACTTATGGTCACTAGATAAGAAAGACAAACCTAAACTGAACATAGCGAAGCGAAAAAAGAAATTTCCACCTAATCCTGAAAAAGATATTTTACTATTTATTGAAGAATATAGCCGGGAGCTAGAGGAGTGGCAACGTGACATTTTAACAATGATGAGAGAGGAAATGCTCTATTTTTGGCCGCAACTTGAAACGAAAATCATGAACGAAGGCTGGGCTTCCTATTGGCACGGACGGATCCTACGTGAAATGGATCTAACGACAGCAGAAGTCATTGAATTCGCCAAACTCAACGCAGGTGTTGTTCAGCCGTCAAAAACCAGTATTAACCCATACTATCTAGGGTTTAAGATGTTTGAAGATATCGAGGAGCGTTGGGACAATCCGACGGAAGAAATGAAAAGACTAGGCGTGAAGCCTGGATCTGGTCGTGAAAAGATGTTCGAGGTTCGGGAACTGGAATCAGATATTTCTTTCCTGCGAAACTATTTAACAAAAGACCTCGTCATGCGTGAAGACATGTACCTTTTCCAAAAACAAGGAAAAGACTATAAAATTGTCGACAAAGGGTGGGAGCATGTCCGAGACCAGCTCGTCAATATGAGGGTCAATGGTGGATTCCCGTATATCACGGTAAATGATGGAGATTATTTAAAGAACGGTGAGCTTTACTTAAAGCATTGGTTTGAGGGAATTGAGCTGGATCTGAAGTACCTAGAGAAGGTCATGCCTTATCTCCACCAACTATGGGGAAGAACGGTTCATATGGAATCGGTGATTGAGAGTAAGGGTGTGCTGTTTACGTATGATGGGAAGGGGATTCATCGGAAGTATGTATAGTGTAAATTTAGCTGCTGGGGGACCAGTGGCTTTTTGCTTGATTCAATCTCAATTAAATCCAGTATTTATTAGAAGGAAAGTATAAAATTTTCACCCTAGTTTCGGTCACCAGTTCCACTGGTTTCACTGAAAAAGATATATTATCCTGAATTTCGAACCTGTGGATAACTATGGGTTATCCACAGGTTGTTATTAATTAGTAGGAAGTTTTTTACATGACTGGAAGTCATGTAACCAGTTTTCTATAGAACATATTGATAGAAGGATAGACTTTCCCCCTCCCCATAAACGGCTAGGAAGATATTATTTAATTTGGAAATTCTTATTCTAGTTGATGAACTTGCTGTATCATCTTGATCCAACTATCAAAACGTTTAAATGATTTACTTATTTTGAGCTTCCACTTTCTTGCATGCGTCACCAAAACAGCAGGGATTTCCCAGAATGTTCGCCGTAATCTAGAAAC
>NZ_JBMERO010000021.1:0-59838 GCF_049310945.1 Bacillus sp. DJP31
CACCGGCAAAGCTTTTTCGCGATAGCGAAAATAGCTTTCAATAGTTCCCTCACATTAGTGAAAAGAACCTTCATTATTATCCTCGCGTTAGCGAATATAATAATGTTTGTTACATTTTTGACTAGGACTAGAAAGTCCAAGTCACGCTTGACGTTCTGTTTAGTTTTCAAAGAACTTTTTCTCGGCCGCTCAGAAGCGACTTTATTAATATATCACATTTGTCGTTTCGAAGTCAATAACTTTTTTTAAGTAAAAAAGTTATATGTTTCACATGTCCTTGAAGCGACAAGATATAATATATCATACTAAAGTAAAGGCAGTCAATATAAAATTTTTATTTTTAAAAAATCATATTCATTCTCCAGATCTATTCATTTATAATACCTTACCGGTTTCGTGCGAATATACTTTGTACATTCATTAGGATTAGCTACTCTTCTAAACAGATGGAACAAAATTTGATATCTTTCCTCCATTGCTCGCTTTACGATGTGATCTATTCTATTGTCTTGCAAATCATGTAGAATTTCATCCATCTCTCTTTTTAACATATATTCTAATTCCTTTAATTCCTTCTGGTTGACCAAGAAACCTATCATGCGAGTCACCCTCTTAATTAATATATTCTAGTTATTTCCATATTCCTTTTTTTTATGAAAAATATTTTCCCTCTCGTTTTTACTCATAAAACGTACAAGCACGCATATGTATTTCACAAGAGACAAGTCCGAGGAGGATGACTATGAATTTTTTCTTTATATTAAATGGTAGAAGGGTTAAGCAAGCATTAATTATTGTCATTGCCGCATTTTTCACAGCAGGGATATTATTTATCGAGAACTCTTTATATGAGCCTGTTTTCAAGACAAAGGATGGATCAAGGGCTATTTATAAGGGTGAGGAAAAAGGAAATACTGTTGCTCTAACTTTCAACATTAGCTGGGGTGATGAAAGAGCGATTCCTATATTAGATTCACTAAAGTCACAAAACATTAAGGGATGTACATTCTTTCTATCAGCCGCTTGGGCAGAACGACATCCTAATATCGTGAAACGTATAATGGAAGATGGTCATGAAATTGGAAGTATGGGGTATCAATATAAAAACTATACATCAATGGATGAGCAAAAGATAAGGCGTGATATTTTACAGGCTCAAGATGTATTTAAAACACTCGGGATAAAAGAAATTCATTTATTAAGACCTCCTACTGGGAATTTTAATGGTAAAGTACTTAAGGTTGCAGAAAGCGTTGGTTATACAGTTGTTCATTGGAGTATTAATTCACAGGACTGGACGAATCCAGGAACAGACTTAATCGTGAAGAATCTCAAGAATACAAAATCTGGTGACATCGTTCTTCTTCATGCATCTGATTCCGCTAAACAAACGGAGAAGGCTATTCCTCAAATTGCAAAGCTTTTGAGTAGTAAGGGGTACAAAAATCAGTCCCTTTCTGAGTTAATTGCAAATACAGAGGCTTCAACAAATGAAATAAAATAAAAGCTGACCATTAGCGTCAGCTTTTTTTTATAAGGCGATGTAGCAATAATAATTGATAGCTGTTACAAATCATGAGCGGAAATAGCATTAAGTATAACCAACTCTCATCATCTACTTTAAAAGCTGGTACCCATTCGATGACTGTAACGACGACCATAAAAAACAATGCTGGGATAAATGCCTCTTTGTTTGTTTGTTTTCTTTTATAATACGCAATTATAAGTCCAAAAAGTAAAATTATGAATGGGAATGCTAATAGGGGAATGGTATTTTTTTCACTACTGCCCATCAGTTGTTCTCTAAAGAATATTAAGTCGAAAATGACAAAAACAATCAGTACGATTTGAACCAAATTCCATAAAGGTAAGGATCGGAATATCCCTAAGCCAAATCGATGAACGGTCAAATAAGCAAAGAAACCCATTTGACTAATAATGCTAAAAAGTAACCCTAATACAAAGAACCATATTGAAACAGATAGAATTTCAATCATATCGGTCTTGCCAAATTCATCCCATTTAAATAATAATCCGATAATAGTTGTACTAAGTCCACCTACTAATAATGTTGACATAAATAGTCGGACCCAATTACGGCTTCTCACAATAACTTCCTCCATTCATATATTCCCCACTGATTTTACCACGTCCCTTCAAAAAAGCCAGTAAATCAATTTTTATCATGCATAATTCTATTCGTAAAAAATCATATTAAGAGTATGAAGCAGTTTGAAAGGGGAAAATACAATGAGATTTCAGAAGTTGTTCCTCCTTTTCGTTTTTTTACTACTCTTAGCTTCGTGCTCTGGTGGTGGAGAACAAGGCAGTGGAGAACCCGATTATGAACAAACAAAGAAAATGGTAGTTGATATCTTAAAAACAGATGATGGAAAAAAAGCCATTCAAGAAGTAATGGCTGATGATAAAATGAGACAAGCCTTAGTTATGGATCAAGCAATCGTTATAGATACGATTCAACAAACATTAACTTCTGATGCAGGTTCACAGTTCTGGACGAGAACATTTGAAGATCCTAAATTTACAGAATCATTTGCAAAGAGTATGCAACCAGAACATGAAAAAATGATTAAAGGGTTAATGAAGGATCCCGAATATCAAAAGATGATGATTGAACTTCTTCAAAACCCAGAGGTTGAACGTCAGGTACTTACTGTGTTGAAAAGTACAGAGTATCGTGCACACCTTCAGCAAGTCATTTCAGAAACCTTTGAAAGTCCGTTATTTAAGGCGAGGTTAGTTGATGTCATCATTAAATCTGCTGATCAACTGCAAGATACTAGCAGCAAAAAAGAAGAAGATGGCGGTCCTAAAGAAGAGAAAGAATCAGAAGGCGACGGACAGAGCGCTGGATAAATGAACAAAAGGCGCAAGCGCCCCGTTTTGCCTCAGGCATAGCAAATGTTCTAAAAAAATTAAAAGGTGGTTTTCCCTTTTCTTTTTTTCAGGTTATTTGACCTCCAGAGGCAGGGCGCTAGATCCGGATTCAGATGCACTAGCCCATATAAATTCTGATATTATAAAAAAGCACCCAATTTGGGTGCTTTAAAACCTCTTTTAGTTAAAGAGGTTTTTTATTTGTTTTTAATAAGCTGTGTAACTTTTTCTGCAATGTCTAAATAGATTTTACCAATGGTATGGTCTTCCGCATAAACGGATGGAGCGAAATCAACTTCATTCCAATCAGGCTGTTGTAAGGGGATTTGACCTAGAAGTTCAGTTTGTAGCTCATCTGCAAGCTTGTCTCCTCCGCCCTTACCAAAAACATATTCCTTTTCACCTGTTAGCTTACTTTCAAAGAAAGACATATTTTCAATAACACCCAATATTTCATGCTCTGTACGCAATGCCATTGCACCCGCTCTTGCTGCAACAAATGCTGCTGTTGGATGTGGTGTTGTTACGATAATTTCCTTACAGGCTGGAAGCATGGTGTGGATATCTAGTGCTACATCACCAGTCCCTGGTGGTAAGTCTAATAGTAAGTAATCTAAGTCGCCCCACTCTACATCATTGAAGAAATTATGAAGCATTTTTCCAAGCATCGGTCCTCTCCATATAACAGGAGCATTGTCCTCTACAAAGAAACCCATCGAAATGACCTTTACCCCAAAGCGTTCTACAGGTATAATCATTTCACCTCGAACGACAGGACGTTTCGTTATTCCCATCATATCTGGAACACTAAAGCCATATATGTCAGCATCTATAATACCCACTCTTTTTCCAAGCCTAGCTAAAGCAACGGCAAGGTTTACAGAAACGGTTGATTTTCCAACTCCACCCTTACCACTAGCGATTGCGACAAAGCTGGTCTTGTTTGTCGGTGATAATAACGAGTGATCAGAAGAAGTAGAATCGTTTGAAGCGTATTTCGCTAGCTCTTCTTGTGATAAATCAGTAAAGCGAAGCCCTACTGATTCTGCCCCCGCTCCCTTTAAAGCTTGTACAATTGATGATTGTAGCTGCATTTGCTCAGCTGTACCTGTTTTAGCAATAGCAATTTTTATACTAACGTGTGCCTTCTCTTCTTTGACAGTTACCTCTTGGATACCATTTGTTTCTTCTAATGTCATATGTAATATAGGATCCATCATTTTATTTAATATAGAACGAACTCTTTGTTCTGTTAGCATGTAGACACCCCTTATGTATTCGTTTTCTTTCGTTAGTATACCATAATTACCTACTTTTATAGGATAACTTGTTTTCATAATTGTAGCGAACAAAATCCCCCTTTACTCAGGGAGATTGGGTTCTTTTGTATAATAGCGAAGGATACCTTTATATATTGATGCTGCCATCTGATCTTGATAATTTTCTTTTTTCAAAAGATCCCTTTCTCTTGGATTAGATAAGAAACCTACCTCTATTAGTGCCCCTGGAATCTGTGCCTTCTTTAATAAATAAATTCCGCTGATTGCCTTTGCGGTTCGATTTGTATTCTCTAAGTTTCTTTTGATCTCTGTTTGAACAAATGTTGCTAAGCGTTTATTTTCCTCAAGTGATCCGTAAAAAAAGGTTTGAGCACCACTCCAACGCTCAGATGGGATTGCATTTAGATGGATTGTCACAAACGAGCTTGCTTCTGATTCGTTAATAAACTTCACTCTATTTTTTAAATCTTCTACTTTTCTATTTCGGATTCCCTTTGTATCAGGACTGGCAAGGTCATGACTATCTTCTCTCGTTAATAGAACTAAGGCGCCTTGTTCTTGCAGGTAATCCTTAAGCTTTAATGCAATACTTAGCGCAATTTCCCGCTCGAATACATCTTTTCCAAAAGATGCACCACCATCAGGGCCACCATGACCTGGATCAATGACTATTATTTCTCCACTTAGAGGCAGATTCCAGGACTTCCATGAGTCACTGCTTATGAACTGGTACTGAATGATAAGGATGAGAGCAAAAATCCCAATCCCAACACCAACTATTTTCGACTTTTCCTTCAGCATTTCTCTTTCTCCCTCCCGCCTATCCCTATAAATCACTATATGGGACAAGAGGAAGAAATATGAATTAATGAACGGTTTTCACTGAAAATGTTGTTTTTGTTCAATTAATGAAGGCGAAGCTTGTATCTCATCATACCTTTTTGAAACCCTTCATTAATCCACTTCGAAACATATTGTTCACATGCCATATAAAGGGATTCGCTGATAAACTCATTGTCACCCATGTTTCCCCAGTATTGTAAATATTCATATAAAGTATCGATTAAATACTTTTCTTCAGAATATGTACGCTTCTTTATATTTTCAAAGGATTCACCATAATGACCAATCTTCCCGAAGCTTGCTCCAAGTAAATATGCCTCAATGGCCACATCAACACTTCCATCTTCAATCGCTTGAGAAAAAGCAGCACGCAAGAAGAAGTGATGAAAATATAACTTTACTTCTCCCGTTATTTTCTCTAACGAAAGCTCCCTTAATACTTTTCGTTCATATAGTACCTGTTTTTCTTTCCTTTTTTCTTTGAAAGATGTAATAACTGTCATATTGCACCCTCCTTTTTGTAGGTTTGTGTAACCATATAAGGATTTAATTCTATTACTAGTAGGATGCACGAATTTCGAAAAGGTTTGAATGGCAATATTATCACATTAAGGCAATTATATTTTATATGAACTTCCTTTTTGGTAATGCCTGTTTCTAGAAACTTAATTCAAATTAATTTAAGCACCAATAAGCCTACTTATTTAAGAAATTATCCATATAAAAAAGCCCCAGCATAGTGCTGAGACTTTGATTTGAATAAATATTAACGCTTTGAGAACTGAGGTGCACGACGTGCGCCTTTAAGTCCGTATTTCTTACGTTCTTTCATACGTGGGTCACGAGTTAAGAATCCAGCACGCTTTAAAGTCGCACGGAATTCAGGATCAGCTTGTAGTAAAGCACGAGAGATACCATGACGGATCGCTCCAGCTTGACCAGTATAACCGCCACCCTTAACACCTACGATAACATCGTAGCTTCCAAGAGTTTCTGTCGCAACAAGAGGTTGTTTAACAACTTCTCTTAGTGCTGGTAATGGTAGATAGTCTTCAAATTCACGTTCGTTGATTAATACACGTCCGTTACCAGGAACTAAACGTACACGAGCAACCGAGCTCTTACGTCGTCCAGTACCGTAATATTGTACCTGTGCCAATATAATAACCTCCTTAATTATCCGCGAAGTTCGTAAACTTCAGGTTTTTGTGCTTGATGTTCATGCTCGCTTCCAACAACTACATGAAGCTTCTTGCCAACTTGACGTCCAAGTGGACCTTTAGGAAGCATTCCTTTAATTGCAAGTTCTAGCATTTGAACTGGGTAGTTCGTACGCATTTCAAGAGCAGTTCTAACCTTTAATCCACCTGGGTGCATTGTGTGACGGTAGTAAAGCTTGTCAGTTAGCTTCTTCCCAGTTAATTCAATCTTCTCAGCGTTGATAATGATTACATGATCACCAGTGTCAATATGTGGTGTAAATGTTGGCTTATGCTTACCACGTAGAATAGAAGCTACTTCAGTAGACAAACGACCTAATGTCTTACCTTCAGCATCTACCACATACCATTTACGTTCAACTTCAGTTGGCTTAGCCATATAAGTAGTACGCATGTTTTTCCCTCCTAAATAATTCAAACTGTTTATTCTATTTTTTAAGCTATTTTTATTATTCATCACAATAAGAATCCGGGGCTTATCGTGGGGTTTAAAAATAGTACCATATGCTATGATATATCCTGACAACTCTAATGTCAAGGAAATGTTACACCAGGATTAGTTGTCATAACTTACTTTCCATAAATATAAACCACTACCAGGCGCAGTAATTCCAGCCTTTGCTCGGTCACGGGCTTCCAAAATGACCAAAACTTCCTCTGGTCTTTTTAAACCTTGGCCAATCTCAAGCAATGTCCCCACTATGATTCGCACCATATTGTATAAGAAACCACTTCCAACAAATCGAAAGGTTAGAATATCATCTTCCTCAAAGAATTCAATCTCCGAAATGGTACGTATTCTGTCCCTAGTTGTTGTTTTAGCCGAGCAAAATGATGTGAAGTCATGAGTACCAACAAAAAATTTTATGGCTTCCTTTATGGAAATATAATCTAGTTTATAGGGATAATGATAGTGATAGTTTTTCATAAATACATCCCGATGACGTGCTAACGAAACCTTGTATCGATATTCCTTATTTAACACATCATACCTAGCATGAAAATCTGATGTAACAAGCTGAATACTTTGAATTAAAATCTCATCTGGAAGCATAGAATTTAATACAACTTTCCACCTATTAACAGGTATGTTCAATGCTGTGTCAAAGTGAATGGTTTGTCCCACAGCATGAACCCCTGCATCTGTCCGACCTGAGCCAGATATATATACAGGTTCACCCTTATGGATCTTTTTTAAGACTGTTTCTATTACTGCTTGAACAGTTCGTTGGTTTGGTTGAATCTGATATCCGGAGAAGGCAGATCCATCATATGAAATCACACATTTTAACCTTTGCATATACTCACCACTATAATCGAATAACTACTAATATGAGTGTAACCATGACTAAACTCATTATAAAGATCGAGTCCGATACCTTCCACTTTAATTCCCTTAGCTTTGTTCGGCCTTCCCCACCACGGTAACCTCTTGCCTCCATGGCATTGGCAAGCTCCTCTGCTCTTCTAAATGAATTGATAAACAAAGGCACCAACAAGGGAATTACAGCTTTTAATCTTTCGGTAATTGGACCACTGGTAAACTCTACACCTCTTGCTGTTTGTGCCTTCATTATTTTTTCCGTTTCCTGCATTAAGGTTGGGATAAAACGTAAAGATATAGACATCATTAAGGCCAACTCATGTACTGGTAGACCGAACCGTTTAAAAGGGTGAAGCAAGCTCTCCATCCCATCAGTGACTTCAATTGGAGTTGTGGTTAATGTTAACAACGATGTCATGACAACGAGCAAAAAGAATCGAATTGAAATAAAGATTCCGGTCCTTAAACCTTCTTCATAAATCGTGAACCATCCCCATTGAATTAATACATCACCCTCTTTTGTCATTAAAACATGTAGGGCGAATGTAAAAAGGATAATCCATATAATAGGCTTTAGTCCTTTTAAAATATATGAATAAGGTACTTTTGTTAAAAGAGTAACAATAACTGTATATACGATCAATAGGCCGTAGCTTTCAAGATTATTGGCTAGAAAAATAATTATGACATAGCCAAAGATTAATAAAAGCTTTGATCTAGGATCCATTCGATGAATGAGTGAATCAAGAGGAATATACTTACCAATAATGACACTATCCATCAAACTCATACATGATTCTCCTTTGTAAGGAATTGATGAATTGAATGAACCATTTCTTCTATCGTCAAAAAAGTACCACCGATAGATTTACCAACCTTTTTTTCAAGCATCTCTATAAAACGATACGTTTCAGGAATATCTAAACCTACTTGTAAAAGCCTTTCTTTCTGAGAAAAAATTTCGTGTGGTGTACCTCTCATTAACACTTTCCCTTTGTCCATCACAACTACTTGATCTGCATATGCCGCCGTATCTTCCATGCTATGTGTAATCATAATGGTTGTCAGGTTCTTTTCTTGGTGTAGTGAAGAGAATAATTTCATCATTTCTTTTCTTCCACGTGGATCAAGACCTGCTGTCGGTTCGTCAAGGATAATAACATCTGGTTCCATTGCAAGTACTCCAGCAATGGCCACTCTTCTCATTTGGCCTCCACTTAAATCAAAAGGTGAACGGTTCAAAAGGTCCTCATGTAAGCCGACAAGTGCTAACGCTTTCTTTGCTCGTTCCTTGGCCGCTCCCTCTGAAATCCCAAAATTCATAGGTCCAAAGCATATATCCTTCTCAACTGTTTCTTCAAACAACTGGTGTTCCGGAAACTGAAAGACCATACCAACTCGTTTTCGCAAGGATTTTAAATGCTTATCCTTTTGTTTTGGTCCGATTGTAAAATCACCGACACTCACTGTTCCGTCTGTTGGTTTAAGTAGACCGTTAAGATGTTGAATAATTGTTGATTTACCTGAACCAGTATGACCAATAATAGCGATAAATGAACCACTATCTATTGTTAGATCTACTTCATTAAGTGCCAATTTTTCAAAGGGTGATTTATCCTGATAGCGATGAGTTAGCTTATTGATGGCTATGTCCATAACTCTTTAATCAACCCTTCTTCTGTAAATGGTAGGCCTTTCATTCGAATACCTTTTTCCTTAAGTAGCTTACTTACCTTTACGGTAAATGGCACATCTAAGCCTATACTTTCTAGTTGATCTTCTAACTGAAATATAGCTTGAGGTGTGCCTTCTGCAAACACAGATCCTTGATTAAACACAATAATCCGATCTGCCCTTGCTGCTTCATCTAGGTCATGAGTGATCGATAACACCGTTAACTCTTGATTTCGTTTAAGAGAGTGGATGGTGTTAAGGACTTCATAGCGACCTTGAGGATCAAGCATTGAAGTTGCTTCGTCTAGTAATAATATAGCAGGCGCAATGGCAAGAATACTAGCAATGGCAACACGCTGTTTCTGTCCGCCAGATAAATGGTGTGGCTCTTGATCGAGAAACTCTCCCATTTTTACAAGTGATAAGCAGTTCTCAATTCTACGCAACATTTCTTCACGTGGGACTCCTCTATTTTCTAAACCAAAAGCCACATCATCCCTTACAGTTGTGCCTACAAACTGATTGTCGGGGTTTTGAAAGACCATTCCAATTGCTTGACGGAAATCCCAAACCGTTTCTTCTGACAGATAAGTCTGCTGGTTTAAGATAATCTCTCCACTCGTAGGAAGTAACAGTCCATTTAGAAGTTTAGCAATGGTTGACTTACCTGAACCATTATGCCCGACAATGGCTAACCATTCTCCACGTTTTACCGAAAAGTTTACATCCGTCAAAGCAAAAAGCTCTTGATTAGGGTATTGATAAGAAACGTTCTTAACTGAAACTATATTCTCCCCCATCATAACCCTCCTAAGCTATTCTCTTCTAAACTCATCTGATGCTTGAAAAGCATAAGTGCCTTGTTCAGCACTGTAGCCAGAAAAAAACAAAAAAGGGCATAGATCCAGTTACAAGAGAACTGTTCCGCCCTTTTAGTAGTTAAGCGTAAAAGAATTACACTAACTCGATAATTACCATTGGTGCACCGTCACCACGACGTGGTCCAAGCTTAAGGATACGAGTATATCCACCTTGACGTTCAGAGTAACGAGGAGCAATATCACCAAATAACTTTTGAATAGCGTCTTGGTTTGTCTCTTCATTTGCTACTTCATGACGAATGTATGCTGCGGCTTGACGACGAGCATGCAAATCACCACGCTTACCTAGTGTAATCATTTTCTCCACAACTGATTTCAATTCTTTTGCTCTAGCTTCAGTTGTTTGAATGCGCTCATTGATGATTAAGTCAGTAGATAAATCACGAAGTAGTGCTTTACGTTGAGCACTTGTACGACCTAATTTCTGATATCCCATAGGAAGTTCCCTCCTTTTGTTGAAATATAACTGTATCAGTTTAGAAGTAAGCTAGTAAACTGGATTTCAGTCGTCCTTACGAAGACCTAATCCTAGCTCTTCTAATTTATGTTTAACTTCTTCTAAGGACTTGCGTCCAAGATTACGAACCTTCATCATATCTTCTTCGGTTTTATGTGCTAGCTCATGAACCGTATTGATTCCTGCACGCTTCAAGCAATTGTAAGAACGGACAGATAAGTCTAGTTCTTCAATCGTCATTTCAAGCACTTTTTCCTTTTGGTCTTCTTCTTTTTCTACCATGATTTCAGCATTTTGTGCTTCATCAGTAAGACCAACAAAGATATTAAGATGTTCATTTAAAATTTTTGCTCCAAGTGCTACTGCTTCTTTAGGACCTATACTACCATCTGTCCAAACATCAAGAGTTAACTTATCAAAATTTGACAATTGACCAACACGCGTGTTCTCAACTTGATACGTTACACGTGATACTGGTGTGTATATTGAATCAATAGGAATCACACCAATTGGCTGGTCTTCTCTCTTATTTAAAACAGCTGGCGTATACCCTCTTCCACGTCTCGCAGTTAAACGCAAACGAAGTGTTGCACCCTTAGCTAATGTAGCAATATAAAGGTCAGGGTTTAAGATCTCTACATCACTATCAAAAGTTATGTCTGCAGCTGTGACAATTCGCTCACCCTGCACATCAATCTCAAGAGTCTTTTCATCGTCTGAGTAAATCTTGAGTGCAAGCTTTTTAAGGCTCAAGATGATAGTTGTTACATCCTCTACGACACCTTCAATAGTTGAGAACTCATGCAGTACGCCATCCATTTGAATAGCTGTTACAGCGGCACCAGGTAGTGAGGATAATAAAATACGACGTAAGGAGTTACCCAATGTAGTACCATACCCACGCTCAAGTGGTTCCACGACAAATTTACCAAATTTGGCTTCGTCGCTGATTTCAACCGTTTCGATTTTTGGTTTTTCAATTTCGATCATTATAAACCCTCCTTCAAAACGTCGAAACCTCGGCTAGACAATGTGTCTAACCGAAATTCCCCATTAGGCAGTTCCCGTTTTGTGCACAACAACTTGATCAATGTTTTGTAATCGAATTTATCAACGAAAATACTGTATCATTATCCCATTATAGACAGGGTTTCAAAATCTATACAGATAATTATACGCGACGACGCTTTGGTGGGCGACAACCATTATGAGGTACAGGAGTAACGTCTTTAATAGCAGTCACTTCAAGACCTGCTGCTTGAAGAGCACGAATAGCCGCTTCACGACCAGCTCCTGGTCCTTTAACTGTAACTTCTAAAGTCTTTAAACCATGTTCCATAGCAACCTTAGCAGCAGCTTCTGCAGCCATTTGAGATGCGAACGGAGTTGATTTACGAGAGCCTTTGAAGCCTAAAGATCCAGCACTTGACCATGAAAGAGCATTACCATGAGAATCTGTAATTGTCACGATTGTGTTGTTAAATGTAGAACGAATATGCGCGATACCAGTTTCAACATTCTTTTTAACACGACGCTTACGTGTTTGAGTTTTACGAGCCATCGATCATTTACCTCCTTTACTATTTTTTCTTGTTTGCTACCGTACGACGCGGACCCTTACGAGTACGAGCGTTGTTCTTAGTATTTTGACCACGAACTGGTAAACTACGACGATGACGTAGACCACGGTAAGAACCAATTTCAATTAGACGCTTAATGTTTAATGAGATTTCACGACGAAGATCTCCTTCTACTTTTAAACGGTCAATAGCTTCACGAATTTTTCCTAGTTCATCTTCAGTTAAATCACGAACACGTGTATCTTCTGATACACCAGCTTCAGCAAGAACTTGCTTGGCTGTTGTGTTACCAATTCCGAAAACGTACGTTAAGGAAATTACCACACGCTTATCACGTGGAACATCTACACCTGCAATACGTGCCATTAGTGCACCTCCTTCTAATTAACCTTGTTTTTGCTTATGTTTAGGGTTTTCACAAATAACCATTACTTTACCTTTTCGACGAATAACTTTACATTTTTCGCAGATCGGCTTTACGGATGGTCTTACTTTCATCTTTTAAACCTCCTTAAATGTACGGAGTGCTGGTTGTTTTTTTATTTAAAGCGATACGTAATACGACCACGAGATAAATCGTATGGTGATAATTCAACAGTCACTTTATCACCTGGTAAAATACGGATAAAATGCATGCGAATCTTACCTGAAACGTGAGCCAGAACAACATGACCGTTTTCTAACTCTACTTTAAACATTGCATTCGGCAATGTATCTATGATGGTACCTTCCACTTCAATTACATCATCTTTCGCCATCAACAAGCTCTCCCTTCTCCAAATCAGTAACCTGCCCATTGACAAACTTCGTCATAGCAAAACGCAGTTTTCCGTTTGTCACACGACCTGATTCACTTATACTGTTCTGAACCTCCGGAGAAACGTTATCAAATAGTGTAACATGGTTGATATTCTTCTTTTTAGGTTTATCGTATTTTCGCAGATTACCATCAGCAATTAATACAAACCGTTCGTTTAGAATACTTATGATTATGGCATATTGCCCTGCATCTTTACCTTGAGTAATAGAGACAAACTGACCTATTCGTGGACATGAAATAGAATTATTCATCCAAATCACCTTCACTTAGACTTTAGTTAATATCTCATAACCTTCCTCTGTAATTGCAATGGTGTGTTCAAAGTGTGCACACATACGTCCATCCACAGTTACTACAGTCCAGTCATCTTGTAACGTTTTTACATATCGACTACCCGCATTAACCATTGGCTCAATTGCAAGAACCATACCTGGTCTTAACTTCGGTCCTTTATTTGGAGGTCCATAGTGTGGGATTTGTGGATCTTCATGAAGGTCCATCCCTATACCATGACCAACGTATTCACGAACAACAGATAGTTTATTCGCTTCAACGAAGTTTTGGATTGCATGGGAGATGTTTGTTAGACGCTCTCCTGCCTTAGCTTCCTTTAAACCTATATAGAGGGATTCCTCAGTAACGAATAGCAAATGTTGATTTTCTTTAGAGATGGTGCCAACACCATAAGTCCAAGCTGAGTCACCATGATAACCATTGTACTTTGCACCAATATCAATACTAATAATGTCGCCTTCTTGAAGTACTCGATCACCTGGAATTCCATGAACAAGTTCCTCGTTCACAGATGCACATATACTTCCGCGAAACCCATTATATCCTTTAAAGGATGGAACGGCATCATGTTTACGAATAAAGCTTTCCGCAATGGCATCTAGCTCAATTGTCGTAATTCCCGGATGTATATGTTTTTTTAATTCTTGGTGAGTGAGTGCCACAATGCGGCCTGCAACTCGCATTATTTCTAATTCGCGAGGTGTTTTACAAATAATCATTTGTTTATACTCATTAATAGTTCATTGATATCTAAATATACACGGTCAATTTCTTGCTCACCATTGATTGTACGTAGATACCCTTTTTCCTGATAAAAATCAAGTAAAGGATTCATCTGCTTTATGTTCACGTCTAGACGATTTCCAACTGTTTCTACGTTGTCGTCATCGCGTTGATACAACTCTCCTCCACACTTATCACAAATTCCTTCTTGTGCTGGTGGATTGAAAACAAGATGATAGGTTGAACCACAGCTCTTACAAATTCTACGACCTGTAAGGCGTTCCAAAAGTAAACTTTGGTCTACATGGATGTGTAACACATAATCTATAGTACGTTCAAGTTGGTTTAACATAGACTCTAATGCCTCGGCTTGTGCCACAGTACGTGGAAAACCATCTAATAAAAAACCTTTGTTACAATCATCTTTACCTAAGCGTTCACGAACAATACCTATCGTTACCTCATCTGGTACAAGTTGACCCAGATCCATAAAAGACTTTGCCTTTAAGCCCAACTCAGTTCCTTCTTTGATAGCAGCTCTAAACATATCACCTGTTGAAATGTGAGGGATATGATATTGTTCTACTATTTGTTCAGCTTGAGTACCTTTTCCAGCCCCAGGCAAGCCCATTAGTATTAAATTCATAGTAACCTACCCCCTCAGTCTAAATGAGGCAGTGGGAAGAATAGTCTTCCCATTCCCTATTGCTTCATAAATCCTTTATAGTGCCTTTTCACAAGCTGGCTTTCAAGTTGTTTCATTGTTTCTAGTGCAACACCAACAACAATTAACAAACTTGTTCCACCGATCTGTGCAGACTGTGGTAAATTCGCAAAATTAATAAAGAATACAGGTAATACTGAAATAAGTGCCAAGAACAATGAACCCACTAGAGTAAGACGATATAGGATCTTCGTTATAAACTCTTGTGTACTTCTTCCTGGACGAATTCCCGGAATATAACCACCTTGCTTCTTTAGGTTCTCTGACATTTGTTCAGGATTAACTTGAACGAATGTGTAGAAATAAGAGAATGCAATGATTAGTGCAACGTAGACAATCATACCAATTGGCTTTGAATAGTCAAACGTATCACGAATCCACGTTGTTACATCATTTGTTCCAAAGAACGATGCAATTGTTGGTGGAGTAATTATAAACGAAACAGCAAAGATTACCGGAATAACCCCCGCAGTATTAACTTTGAGTGGAATATGAGTAGATTGTCCACCAACAGGGCTTCTTCCTACGAGCTTTTTAGCATATTGAATAGGAATCTTACGAAGTGCTTGTTGGATGAAAATAACACCTACTATAATAGCTAAAACAGCAATCAATAATAGAATAACAGTCACAATACGTAAGAATAATTGTTCGCCTGCACCCTCGATTTGCTGTAAGTAGATTTGGTTTACTGTTGTTGGAATTGCGGCTGCGATACCTGCAAAAATAAGGATCGAAATACCGTTACCTACTCCCTTAGTTGTGATTTGTTCTCCAAGCCACATTAAGAAGGCAGTTCCTGCAGTTAACACCGTTGCAATAAATAAATATGTGAGTATATTTGGGTTCTCAATTAGTTGTCCACCAGCAAGATTGTTAAAGCCGATCGACATACCAATTGCTTGGATAAACCCAAGTACTATTGTTCCATAGCGGGTAAACTGAGCCAGCTTACGGCGCCCAACCTCTCCCTGCTTTGACCATTCTGTAAACTTAGGAACAACATCCATCTGTAAGAGTTGAACAATGATGGATGCTGTGATGTATGGCATGATACCCATTGCGAAGATCGAGAAGTTCTGAAGAGCTCCTCCACCAAACGTATTAAGGATACCGAACACATTAAGTTCATCTTGGACTTTTAATACTTCAGCATTTACTCCCGGTACAGGAATAAACGTTCCAAGTCGGAATACTACAAGCATTAAAAGTGTGAATATAATTTTATTTCTAATATCACTCACGCGCATAAGATTAGAGATTGTCTGAAACATTATACCACCTCAGTGTTACCGCCAGCCGCCTCAATCGCTTCCTTTGCAGAAGAAGAGAATTTGTGAGCTCTGACAGTAAGTTTCTTTTCTAGCGTACCTCTTCCAAGGATTTTAACGCCAGCAGTATACTTGCTGATAACACCAGTCTCAATTAGAAGTTCTGGTGTTACTTCAGTTCCTTCTTCAAAACGATTAAGAGTATCTAAGTTTACAATCGTAAACTCTTTACGATTAACGTTTGTAAATCCACGCTTAGGTAGACGTTGGAATAGAGGTGTTTGACCACCTTCGAAACCAGGACGCACACCACCACCGGAACGAGCATTCTGACCTTTATGACCTTTACCTGAAGTCTTACCGTTACCTGACCCGATTCCACGTCCTAAACGGTTACGTTCTTTACGGGAACCCTCAGCTGGTTTTAATTCATGAAGTTTCATTTGGGCACCTCCTTATTATAACAGTTTAAATAATTATTGTTCTTTTACCGTAACAAGGTGAGAAACTTTGTTAATCATTCCGCGAATCGCAGCGTTATCATTGTGAACAACTGTTTGATGCATTTTATTTAAGCCTAATGTCTTAACAGTCACACGTTGATTCTCAGGACGACCTATCAAACTACGAGTGAGGGTAACTTCTAATTTTTTTGTCATGATAATTCCCTCCTTATCTTAACAGTTCTTCTACAGTTTTGCCACGTAACTTAGCTACATCTTCAGCACGCTTAAGGGCTTTTAAACCGCTAATAGTTGCACGAACCATATTGATTGGTGTGCTAGATCCGTATGATTTAGAAAGGATATCGCCTACACCAGCTAATTCAAGTACTGCACGAACTGGTCCACCAGCAATAACCCCAGTACCTTCAGATGCAGGTTTCATAAAGATGTTACCAGCTCCGAATTTACCAATTACTTGATGAGGAATTGTTGTACCGACCATAGGTACAGTTACAATATTTTTCTTTGCATCTTCAATTGCTTTACGAATTGCTTCTGGAACTTCTTGTGCTTTACCAGTACCAAAACCAACATTACCATTTTTGTCTCCAACTACCACTAGTGCAGCAAAGCGGAAACGACGTCCACCTTTAACAACTTTCGCGACACGGTTAATGGCAACTACACGTTCTTCAAGTTCCAATTTGTTTGGATCAATGCGACGCATGTATGTCCCTCCTTTTTATTAAAATTCAAGACCTGCTTCACGAGCAGCATCTGCAAGTGCTTTAACACGTCCGTGGTATAAGTAACCACCGCGGTCAAATACAACTGTTTTAATACCTTTTTCAATTGCACGTTTAGCAACAAGCTCACCTACAAGCTTTGCAGCTTCTGTATTTCCAGTTGAATCTGCAGAAAGTTCTTTATCTAAAGTTGATGCACTAACTAGTGTTACAGAGTTTGAATCATCAACAACTTGTGCATAAATATGTGAATTTGAACGGAACACGTTTAAACGCGGACGTAGAGTTGTGCCTGTAAGCTTTGAGCGTACACGTGCATGTCTCTTTTTACGAGTAGCATTTTTAGCTGGTTTCGTAATCATTTAGGTCACTCCTTTCTCTTACCTAATGGTAATTACTTCGCAGTTTTACCTTCTTTACGACGTACAAATTCGCCTTCATAGCGAATACCTTTACCTTTATAAGGCTCTGGTGGACGAACGTCACGGATATTTGCCGCTAGAGCACCTACGCGCTCTTTATCTATACCTTTAATGATGATCTTTGTGTTTGCAGGAACTTCAATGTCAATTCCTTGTTCTGGTGTAATTTCAACTGGATGTGAGTAACCAACGTTTAATATAAGCTTGTCGCCTTGCTTTTGAGCACGGTAACCAACCCCAATTAATTCAAGACCTCTCTCATAACCTTTTGTTACACCCTCTACCATATTACCTAACAGGCTAGCTGTAGTACCATGAAGAGCTCTATGTTCTTTGTTATCAGTAGGACGAGCTACCGTTAAAATGTTTTCTTCTATTTTGATTTCCATATCTGGATGGAATGTACGGGTTAATTCACCCTTACCGCCTTTGATCGTTACCGTATTATTGTTATTTGTTACAGTAACACCAGCTGGAACTTCTATTGGTTTTTTACCTATACGAGACATTCTGTTTTCACCTCTCTTTTTCTAACAAGTGATTACCATACGTATGCTATTACTTCTCCGCCGACTTGTTTCTGTCTAGCTTCTTTATCAGTGATAACTCCGTTAGAAGTTGAAACGATTGCGATACCTAGACCATTTAGTACACGAGGTACCTCATCAGCCTTTGCGTATACACGTAAACCAGGCTTACTAATTTTCTTTAATCCAGTGATAACGCGTTCGTTATTTGCACCGTACTTTAAGAAAACACGTAGGATACCTTGTTTGTTATCTTCAACGAATTCAACGTCACGAACGAAACCTTCACGCTTTAAAATATCGGCGATTTCTCTCTTCAATTTTGATGCTGGGATTTCTAGTTTTTCGTGACGAACCATGTTCGCATTACGAATGCGAGTAAGCATATCTGCAATTGGATCTGTCATGACCATTGAATATTACCTCCTTCCCATGCTTGGGTATTACCAACTAGCTTTCTTAACACCTGGAATTTGTCCTTTGTGAGCGAGCTCACGGAAACAAATACGGCAAAGTCTAAATTTACGAAGTACTGAGTGTGGACGTCCACAACGTTCGCAACGTGTATACTCTTGCACTTGGAATTTTTGCTTGCGTTTTTGCTTTGCAATCATAGATTTTTTAGCCATAGTTCCGCCTCCTCTTCATTAGTTGGCATTTTATTTCTTTTGGAACGGCATTCCAAATTGAGTTAATAATTCACGAGATTCCTCGTCTGTATTTGCTGTTGTAACGATAACAATATCCATACCTCTTACTTTTGACACTTTATCGTAGTCAATTTCAGGGAAGATAATTTGTTCTTTAACACCAAGAGTGTAGTTTCCACGGCCATCAAATGATTTATTTGATACACCACGGAAGTCACGCACACGTGGAAGTGAAACAGATACTAATTTATCTAAGAACTCATACATGCGTTCTCCACGAAGTGTTACTTTCGTACCGATTGGCATACCTTCACGAAGACGGAAGCCTGCGATTGATTTCTTTGCTTTAGTTACAACTGGCTTTTGACCAGTGATTGTTGTTAATTCTTCTACTGCGTTGTCTAAAGCCTTTGCATTTGCAACTGCATCACCAACACCCATGTTGATAACTATTTTTTCAAGTTTTGGAACTTCCATTATTGATTTATAGTTAAACTTGCTCACAAGAGCAGGAGTGATTTCTTTTTGGAACTTTTCTTTTAGGCGGTTCATTCAAGTAGACCTCCTTTCAACATTATTTATCTAAAAATTGACCTGATTTTTTAGCAACTCGCACTTTTTTTCCATCTACTAACTTGTAACCAATTCTTGTGGGTTCACCGCTTTTAGGATCTAAGGGCATAACATTAGATACATGAATCGCTGCCTCTTTGCTGAGGATCCCACCTTGAGGGTTTGCTTGTGATGGTTTAGAATGCTTCTTTACTATGTTAACACCTTCAACTAGGACGCGGTCTTTCTTTGGGAAGGCTTCTAGGATTACACCTTGCTTACCTTTGTCTTTACCAGAAATAACCTGTACTTTATCGCCTTTTTTCACATGCATCGATCGTGCACCTCCTCTTACAAGGCATTCATATTTTTCGTACCTTTAATATAAATTATAATACTTCTGGAGCTAGTGAAACGATCTTCATGAAATTGCTATCACGAAGTTCACGTGCAACTGGTCCGAAAATACGAGTTCCACGAGGGCTCTTGTCATCACGGATAATTACGCATGCGTTTTCGTCGAAACGGATATATGAGCCATCTTTACGTCTCATTCCACGCTTTGTTCTTACAACAACTGCCTTAACAACGTCACCTTTTTTAACAACGCCTCCTGGTGTTGCTTGTTTCACTGTAACAACGATTACATCACCGATGTTGGCAGTCTTTCTGCCGGAACCACCAAGGACTTTAATCGTTAATACTTCACGAGCACCAGAGTTATCGGCAACTTTCAACCGAGATTCTTGTTGAATCATACTATGAAACCTCCCTTCGGAATAACATGCTCCGAACTTTAATTAATTAGATAATTACTGTCTTCTCTACGATTTCTACTAAACGGAAACGTTTTGTAGCAGATAGTGGACGTGTCTCCATAATACGCACGACGTCGCCCGCTTTTGCTTCGTTTAACTCATCATGAGCTTTTAACTTTTTTGAGTATTTAACACGTTTACCGTATAGAGAATGTTTTTTATAAGTTTCAACTAGAACAGATACTGTTTTGTCCATTTTGTCAGAAACAACACGTCCAGTATAAACCTTACGTTGGTTGCGCTCAGTCATTTAAGCAAACCTCCTCTTTTGGTTATTATTTCACGCTTAGCTCTCTTTCAGTAACAACAGTTTTCATACGAGCAATTGCTTTACGTACTTCGCGAATGCGAGCTGTGTTTTCTAATTGACCAGTAGCTAATTGGAAACGTAAATTGAAAAGTTCTTCTTTAAGTGATTTCACTTTTTGTTCAATCTCGGCAGTGGTTAGATCACGGATTTCATTAGCCTTCATTAGACTCACCACCAATTTCTTCACGTTTTACAAACTTAGTCTTAATTGGAAGCTTATGTGAAGCAAGACGTAGTGCTTCGCGTGCTACCTCTTCAGATACCCCAGCGATTTCAAACATTACTTTACCAGGCTTTACAACCGCTACCCAACCTTCAGGAGCCCCTTTACCGGAACCCATACGTACTTCTAGTGGTTTAGCTGTGTACGGCTTAGATGGGAAAATCTTAATCCAAACCTTACCACCACGCTTCATGTGACGAGTCATCGCAATACGTGCAGCTTCGATTTGACGGTTAGTAATCCAAGAAGCTTCAATAGCTTGTAATCCAAACTCACCAAAGTGTACTTCCGTACCACCCTTAGCACGTCCGCGCATCTTTCCACGGTGTTCTCTACGGTATTTCACACGTTTAGGTAATAACATTATTATTTTCCTCCTTCCGCATCTTTCTTCTTAGTAGGAAGGACTTCACCACGGTAGATCCATACTTTCACGCCAAGCTTACCATATGTTGTGTCAGCTTCTGCAGTTGAATAATCAATATCAGCGCGAAGTGTATGAAGTGGAACAGTTCCTTCACTGTAAGACTCAGAACGAGCAATATCAGCACCACCAAGACGACCAGATACCATAGTCTTGATACCTTTAGCTCCTGATCTCATAGCACGTTGAATTACTTGTTTTTGAGCACGACGGAATGAAACACGGCCTTCAAGTTGGCGGGCAATGTTATCCGCAACTAGCTTAGCATCCATATCCGCTCTCTTGATTTCCATAATGTTAATATGAACTCTTTTGTTAGTTAATTGGTTAAGTGCCTTACGAAGTGATTCTACTTCAGTACCGCCTTTACCAATTACCATACCTGGCTTCGCTGTGTGAACTGTAATGTTTACACGGTTCGCCGCACGTTCGATTTCAATCTTTGATAATGATGCATCAGCTAAACGCTTGAATACATACTCGCGGATTTTAATATCTTCATGTAATAGATCTGCATAATCTTTACCAGCGAACCACTTGGATTCCCAGTCACGAATTATTCCAATACGCAGTCCGACCGGATTAATTTTTTGACCCACAGCTTATCCCTCCTTTTTTTCTGTTAATACGATCGTAATGTGACTTGTACGTTTATTGATCGCACTTGCACGACCCATAGCACGTGGACGGAAACGTTTTAAGGTTGGTCCTTCGTCTACGAATACTTGTGAAATTACTAAGTTATTTGGTTCCATTTCATAATTATGTTCAGCATTCGCTATAGCAGAGTTTAAAAGCTTCTCTACTACAGGAGACGCAGATCTTGGTGTAAGGCGTAGAATCGAAATTGCTTCGCCTACTTGCTTTCCTCGAATTAAATCTACTACTAATCGAACTTTACGAGGAGCAATACGAATTGTTCTGGCAATTGCTTTCGCTTGCATCGAAATGCCTCCTCTCATTAACGTCTTGTTTTCTTATCGTCACTATCGTGACCTTTGTAAGCACGTGTAGGTGCAAATTCACCCAGTTTATGTCCAACCATGTCTTCAGTAACAAATACTGGAACATGTTTACGGCCATCATATACAGCAATTGTGTGACCAATGAATTGAGGGAAAATAGTAGAGCGTCTAGACCAAGTTTTTATAACTTGCTTTAGTCCAGCCTCTGTCATTTTTTCAACCTTAACCATTAAGTGGTCATCCACAAAAGGTCCTTTTTTTAAGCTGCGACCCATTTTTGAACCTCCTCGTGCAATCGACCTACGGCCCTTTGGAACCGTAGAACAATTACGTTATTTTTTACGGCGACGAACGATAAACTTATCAGACTTGTTTTTCTTCTTACGCGTCTTATATCCAAGTGTTGGTTTACCCCAAGGAGTCATCGGAGACTTACGTCCGATAGGAGAACGACCTTCACCACCACCGTGTGGGTGATCATTAGGGTTCATTACAGATCCACGGACAGTAGGACGTTTGCCCATCCAACGTGAGCGACCTGCTTTACCAATTTTAATTAGCTCATGCTGCTCATTACCTACTTGACCGATAGAAGCACGACAAGTAGAAAGAATCATACGAGTTTCACCTGAAGTTAAACGAACTAAAACATATTTACCTTCTTTACCTAAAACTTGAGCAGATGTACCAGCTGAACGAACTAACTGTCCACCTTTACCAGGCTTAAGCTCTATGTTGTGGATAACTGTACCAACTGGAATATTAGCAAGTGTTAATGCATTACCTACTTTAATATCAGCTTCTGAACCAGACATTATTTCTAGTCCTACAACAAGTCCTTTAGGAGCTAAAATATAACGTTTTTCTCCATCAGCATAATTAATTAGCGCGATGTTTGCAGAACGATTTGGATCGTACTCGATTGTAGCAACGCGTCCTGGTATGCCATCTTTTTCACGTTTAAAGTCAATAATACGGTATTGACGCTTATGTCCGCCACCATGGTGACGTACAGTAATCTTACCTTGGTTATTACGACCAGCATTTTTACTTAAAGGAGCTAGTAGTGACTTTTCCGGTTTATCCGTAGTAATTTCAGCGAAATCAGATGCTGTCATACCACGACGACCAGCAGAGGTTGGTTTGTACTTTTTAATCGCCATCTTTGTTTCCCTCCTTATCTTTAAGAATTAAACTTCAAAGAATTCAAGTTCTTTACTTTCAGAAGTAAGTGTTACGATCGCTTTTCTACGACGTGGAGTATATCCACTGTGACGACCCATACGCTTGAATTTACCTTTATAGTTTTGAACATTTACCTTCTCAACTTTTACATTAAAAATCTCTTCAATTGCATCTTTAACTTCTGTCTTATTAGCTCTTAAGTCCACTTCAAACGTGTACTTCTTTTCAGCCATTAAGTCAGCAGAACGTTCAGTAATTACAGGGCGCTTAATAATATCACGAGGATCTCTCATTATGCAAGCACCTCCTCTATTTTTTCCACCGCAGCTTTAGTCATTAAAAGCTTTTCATGGTTAAGTACATCAAGAACATTAATTCCATCAGCAGTAACCACTGTTATTCCAGGGATGTTTCTAGCAGATAAAACAACCGCTTCGTTAAGATCTCCAGTAACAACAAGGGCTTTCTTTTCAACATTCAAACTCTTTAACACAACTACCATTTCCTTTGTTCTTGGAGCAGCAAGTGTTAAATTTTCAAGAACTAAGACGTTCTCTTCAAGTACCTTTGTTGATAAAGCAGATTTGATCGCTAAACGGCGTACTTTTTTTGGTAGTTTGAAGCTATAGCTTCTTGGAGTTGGACCGAAAACGATACCACCACCACGCCATTGAGGCGAACGGATAGAACCCTGACGAGCACGACCAGTTCCCTTTTGACGCCATGGCTTACGACCACCACCACGAACTTCAGAACGATTTTTTACTTTGTGAGATCCTTGACGTAAGGATGCTCTCTGCATGATTACTGCATCAAATAATACATTCTCATTTGGTTCAATTCCAAATACAGAATCGTTTAATTCGATTTCTCCAACAGTTGAACCTGTTTGGCTATACAATGCAACTTTCGGCATTTGTACTCCTCCTTTCTCGAAGATAATTATTTCGCTTTTACTGAACTCTTAACTGTAATAAGAGATCTTCTAGCTCCAGGAACATTACCCTTTATTAATAAAAGATTACGTTCTAGGTCAACTCTGATAATCTCTAGGTTTTGTACAGTAATAGTTTTAGCTCCCATTTGACCAGCTAACTTTTTACCTTTGAAAACACGGTTTGGAGCAACAGCTCCCATTGAACCTGGACGACGATGATATCGTGATCCGTGGGACATTGGTCCACGTGATTGTCCATGACGTTTAATTACACCTTGGAAACCTTTACCTCTTGAGATTGCTGTAACATCAACTGTTTCACCTTCAGTGAAAACATTAACTTTGACTTCCTGACCAACTTCTAATTCAGAAGTTCCACGAAATTCTCGGATGTAGCGCTTAGGAGCAGTGTTTGCTTTACCTGCATGGCCTTTTTGTGGCTTGTTTGCACGGTTTTCTTTAAGGTTATCAAAACCTAATTGAATTGCCTCATAGCCGTCTGTCTTAACAGTTTTCTTCTGTAGTACTACATTCGGAGCTGCCTCAACAACAGTTACAGCAATAAAATTACCATTTTCAGTAAACACCTGCGTCATACCGATCTTTCTACCTAAGATTCCTTTGGTCATTCGTCACACCTCCTATAGTTTCATTTATTATTATTATAATTTAATTTCGATGTCTACACCTGACGGTAAGTCTAATCTCATTAGAGCATCGACCGTTTGTGGTGTTGGATTAATAATGTCGATTAAGCGTTTATGTGTACGCATTTCGAACTGTTCACGAGCATCCTTGTATTTATGGACTGCACGAAGAACTGTGTAGATAGACTTATCAGTTGGTAACGGAATTGGTCCCGAAACTGTAGCACCTGAACGCTTTGCAGTTTCAACAATCTTTTCTGCTGATTGGTCTAAAATCCTATGATCATATGCCTTTAAACGGATACGAATTTTTTCTTTTGCCATAATTTTCCCTCCTTTTCGCCTATTTGGAATAGACAGTTCTCAATGGAAATTTCCTTACACTCGCCATGGCAAAGCGGCCGTGTGTATCAGCAACCTTCCACATCATCGCAGTCAAAGACCAACATTGTCTATTATATAAAAATATAATAACGAATGCAAGAAAAAGTTGAATAAAATCTATTTCGAACACTTTTGTAAGTATATAGTTTTTTAAGCTGAAACACAAGGAGTGAAAATTACTAAATAATAGCAGCCATTCAACGGGAACTGTAAATATGATTAGTAGTATTAGTAACTGCAATATAGTTAGGATAAATCACTAGATTAAATATAAACAATGTTTACGAAAATAGCCAAAAATAAAAAGAGGCAGATACACAATGTGTATCTGCCTCTTCATTATATAGAAATTTTTAATTATTCAGTAATTGTTGCAACTACTCCAGCACCTACAGTACGTCCACCCTCGCGGATAGAGAACTTAGTACCTTCTTCGATTGCGATTGGAGCAATAAGCTCAATCGTCATTTCGATGTTGTCACCAGGCATAACCATTTCTACGCCTTCTGGTAAGTGACAAACCCCAGTTACATCCGATGTACGGAAGAAGAACTGTGGACGATAGTTTGTGAAGAATGGAGTATGACGTCCACCTTCTTCTTTAGAAAGAACATATACTTCAGCTTTGAACTTTGTGTGTGGCTTAACAGTACCTGGCTTAGCAAGCACTTGCCCACGCTCGATATCTTCACGAGCAACTCCACGAAGAAGTGCACCAATGTTGTCTCCAGCTTCAGCATAGTCAAGAAGCTTACGGAACATTTCTACACCGGTTACAGTAGTTGACTTAGGCTCTTCAGTTAAACCAACGATTTGAACAACTTCTCCAACTTTAACTTGTCCACGCTCAACACGTCCTGTAGCAACAGTCCCACGACCAGTAATTGAGAATACATCCTCAACTGGCATCATGAAAGGCTTGTCAGTTGCACGTTCTGGTGTTGGGATATAGCTGTCAACAGCGTCCATTAATTCATAAATCTTTTCTTCCCATTCAGGTAGTCCTTCAAGGGCTTTAAGAGCAGATCCACGGATTACAGGAACGTCATCTCCAGGGAAGTCATAGTCAGTTAAAAGGTCACGAATTTCCATTTCAACTAATTCTAATAACTCTTCGTCGTCTACCATATCACATTTGTTCATGAATACAACAAGGTGAGGTACACCAACTTGACGAGATAAAAGAATGTGCTCACGAGTTTGTGGCATTGGACCATCAGTAGCAGATACTACTAAAATTCCGCCGTCCATTTGAGCAGCACCAGTGATCATGTTTTTAACATAGTCAGCATGTCCTGGGCAGTCTACGTGTGCATAGTGACGGGCATCAGTTTCATATTCAACGTGTGCAGTTGAGATTGTGATTCCGCGTTCTCTTTCTTCTGGAGCCGCATCGATTTGATCATAATTCATTGCAGTTCCTCTTCCGTATTTCTTATGAAGAGTTACAGTGATAGCAGCAGTTAATGTAGTTTTACCATGGTCAACGTGTCCAATTGTCCCAATGTTAGCATGTGGTTTGGTTCTGTCAAATTTCTCTTTACCCATTAGAATAGCCTCCTCATAATTTAAGCTCATTATAGTAAGTTAGTATGTAATGTTTGAAAGGGAATGCCTTATAGCATCTACACTTTCAGAGCTTACATAGTAGTTATACTTAAAATTAGGGTGAAAATCAATTATTCACCTTTATTTTTTTTGATAATTTCTTCTTGAATACTCTTCGGTACATCCTCGTAATGATCAAAGTGCATTGTAAATACTCCGCGACCTTGAGTGTTTGAACGAAGCGCTGTAGCGTAACCAAACATTTCAGATAGTGGAACCATTGAGCGAACTACTTGCGCGTTCCCACGAGCTTCCATGCCTTCAACACGGCCACGACGGGCTGTAATACCACCCATGATGTCTCCCATGTATTCTTCAGGGATTACAACTTCTACTCTCATTATTGGCTCTAATACAGCTGGACTACATTTTGAAGCTGCGCTTTTAAGAGCCATAGAAGCAGCGATTTTGAATGCCATTTCAGATGAGTCAACGTCATGGTAAGATCCGTCAAACAGTTTTGCTTTGATATCCACTAAAGGGTATCCAGCAAGTACACCATTTTTCAATGCGTCATTAAGACCTGCTTCAACAGCTGGGACATATTCACGAGGAACTGTACCACCAACTACACCATTTATGAATTCAAAGCCTTTTCCTTCTTCGTTAGGAGAAAACTCGATCCATACATGTCCATATTGACCACGTCCACCAGACTGACGTGCAAACTTTCCTTCTACCGAAGCAGAACCACGGAATGTTTCACGATAGGCAACCTGAGGAGCACCAACATTTGCCTCAACCTTGAATTCACGTCTCATACGATCAACAATGATATCTAAGTGAAGTTCACCCATACCAGCGATGATCGTTTGACCTGTTTCTTGGTCAGTATGTGCTCTGAATGTTGGATCTTCTTCTTGCAGCTTTTGTAAGGCAGTTGTCATTTTGTCTTGGTCTGCTTTAGACTTTGGCTCAACAGATAACTGGATTACTGGTTCAGGGAAGTTCATTGACTCTAGAATAACTAAAGCTTTTTCATCACAAAGTGTGTCACCTGTAGTTGTATCTTTTAATCCTACTGCTGCTGCAATGTCACCTGAGTAAACCATTGAGATTTCTTCACGGCTATTTGCATGCATTTGTAAAATACGACCTACACGCTCACGCTTACCTTTTGTTGAGTTTTGAACATATGATCCTGCATTTAATGTACCTGAGTAAACACGGAAAAATGTTAACTTTCCAACATAAGGGTCAGTCATAACTTTAAAGGCTAGAGCTGAGAAAGGCTCTGAGTCGCTTGAAGAACGAACTACTTCTTCATCTGAATCAGGTAAAATACCTGTAATTGCAGGTACATCTAATGGAGATGGAAGGTAGTCAATAACCGCATCAAGCATCATTTGAACACCTTTGTTTTTGAAAGCAGATCCACAAATAACTGGGAAGAATTCAACGTTTACTACACCTTTACGTATTGCCGCTTTTAGCTCTACGTTAGAGATCTCATCTCCATTAAGGTATCTCTCCATTAAATTTTCATCAAGTTCTGCAACTGCCTCAATTAATTTTACACGGTATTCTTGAGCTTGTTCTTGGTATTCTTCTGGAATTTCGCGATCTTGAATATCAGTTCCTAAGTCATTACCATAAAAAGTTGCTCTCATTTCAACAAGGTCAATGATACCGTTGAACTGATCTTCAGCACCAATTGGTAGTTGAATAGGAGCTGCGTTTGCTTGTAAACGGTCAAGGATTGTACCTACTGAATATAAGAAATCAGCACCAATTTTGTCCATTTTGTTTACGAATACAACACGTGGTACTCCGTAAGTTGTAGCTTGGCGCCAAACTGTTTCAGTTTGAGGTTCTACACCTGATTGAGCATCAAGAACTGCAACCGCACCATCTAATACACGAAGTGAACGTTCAACCTCAACTGTGAAGTCTACGTGTCCAGGAGTATCAATGATGTTTACGCGATGACCTTTCCATTGTGCGGTAGTAGCAGCAGAAGTAATCGTGATTCCACGTTCTTGTTCTTGCTCCATCCAGTCCATTTGAGACGCACCTTCATGTGTTTCACCAATCTTATGTATACGACCAGTGTAATAAAGGACACGTTCTGTTGTCGTAGTTTTACCAGCATCAATATGAGCCATGATCCCGATATTACGAGTATTATTTAAGGAGAATTCTCTTGCCATTGGGTATTTCTCCTTCCATTTTAATTTTTTGTGGGTAGTGGCATAGAGTGATATCTAGCCAAAAAGCCGAGGAAAAGAGCATCAGAAATTAAATTCTTGAACTCTCTTCCTTTCTCTTTGAATATAAACCTACCAGCGGTAGTGAGCAAATGCTTTATTTGCTTCTGCCATTTTGTGCATTTCTTCACGCTTTTTTACTGAAGCTCCAGTATTATTCGAAGCGTCTAAAATTTCGTTAGCTAAACGCTCTTCCATAGTCTTTTCTCCACGTTTACGTGAATAGTTTACTAAGTAGCGAAGACCTAATGTTGTACGACGCTCAGGGCGAACTTCGATAGGTACTTGATAGTTAGCACCACCTACACGGCGTGCTTTTACTTCTAGAACTGGCATAACGTTCTTTAGGGCTGTTTCAAATACTTCGATTGGCTCTTTTCCAGAACGGTCTTGAACTAATTCGAACGCTTTATAAAGAATTGCTTGAGCAGTACCTCTCTTACCATCAATCATCATACGATTGATTAGGCGTGAAACTAACTTTGATTTATAAATCGGATCTGGTAAAACGTCTCTTTTTACTACAGGACCTTTACGTGGCATGTTATGTCCCCCTTTCTTGTGTTTTGATCATTTTGATCATGGAACTAGTTATTACTTTTTAGGAGCTTTTGGTCTCTTCGTACCATACTTAGAACGACCTTGCATACGGTTGTTTACCCCAGCAGTGTCTAGTGCTCCACGAACGATGTGGTAACGTACTCCCGCTAAGTCCTTTACACGACCTCCACGAATTAGTACTACACTGTGTTCTTGTAGGTTATGTCCAATACCCGGGATATACGCAGTTACCTCGATCCCGTTTGTTAAACGTACACGAGCGTATTTACGTAATGCCGAGTTCGGCTTTCTCGGTGTCATAGTACCAACACGGGTACATACGCCACGTTTTTGTGGAGATGTTACATTAGTCTGTGACTTCTTAAAGCTGTTATAACCTTTATTTAGTGCAGGAGAATTTGATTTTACAACCTTATTCTCACGGCCTTTACGGACTAACTGATTAATTGTTGGCATGTTATTTTCCTCCCTCCTTGATTAAGTCCACACACCCAGGTGGTTCATTCCTAGGCAAAAACAAAGTTTTTGTAGAACAACTCAAGAGCTATTCCACAAAAACAGTTTTAATTAGTAATTGCTACCGCTGCTGCCCCGACTTCGATTCCACAAGCTTTTCCAAGCTTTTTCATAGAATCTACTCTTGTAACAGGTACTTGTAGTTCCTTCGCTGTCTGCACTACCTTGTAAGTAACACGAGGGTCAGCATCATCAGCCACCACAAGTTCTTTTACTTCGCCGTTTTTTAAGGCTTTGATGGTTTGCTTTGTTCCTACAATCACATTGTAAGCCTGTGACACTTTTTCATAAGACAATTTCCATATCCTCCAAAGTTACAGGTATTTATAGGAGCACCCTCGATATAGTACCATCCTGACATTTAGATGTCAACTACTTGCCAAAAAATGAATCTACTTTTGAAGGGCTTTTTCTGTTTCTAATCCATGTTGATTCTCAACTGCTGTATTATTGTTTTCTCCGTCTTGTTCAGGACCTGTCACGAGAACTACATTTCTGTAGCGTGTCATTCCAGTACCAGCTGGGACAAGTTTACCAATAATTACATTCTCTTTTAAGCCGAGTAACTCGTCTCGTTTCCCTTTTATAGCAGCATCCGTCAGGACACGAGTTGTCTCTTGGAATGATGCAGCTGATAGGAATGAATCCGTTTCAAGAGATGCCTTTGTAATTCCTAGTAGCACAGGTCTTCCGGTAGCAGGTTGCTTACCGTCTAGTAGCACTTGTGTGTTTGCTACTGTAAATTGGTGGACATCTAATAACGAACCAGGTAAGACATTTGTATCACCAGCATCCATTACTCTTATTTTTCTAAGCATTTGACGAACCATAACCTCAACATGCTTATCACCAATTTCTACACCCTGCATACGATATACTTTTTGTACTTCTTTTAATAGGTACTCTTGAACAGCCGTGATATCTTTTACTTTCAGGAGTTCTTTTGGATCAATTGATCCTTCTGTTAACTCTTGACCACGGGAAATCTTTTGTCCTTCAACTACCTTTACGCGTGCACCAAAAGCAGCAATATATGATCTCGTTTCTACTTCACCTTGGATTGTAACCTCTTGCTTATCCTTAGCATCATTTATAGCTGTAACAATTCCATCGATTTCAGAGATTGTTGCTTGACCTTTAGGATTACGTGCTTCAAATAGTTCTTGAATACGTGGTAAACCTTGTGTGATATCATCTCCAGCAACTCCACCTGTGTGGAATGTACGCATCGTTAACTGTGTACCTGGTTCACCGATTGATTGTGCAGCTATAATCCCTACTGCTTCCCCAACCTCTACTTCAGTTCCTGTTGCCAAGTTACGACCATAACATTTTTTACAGACTCCGTGACGTGTGTTACATGTAAATGCAGAACGAATTCTTACTTCTTCAATACCTGCTTCAGTAATGATTCGTGCAATATCCTCTGTAATTAAATCGTTTTCTTCCACAAGAATTTCACTTGTTTTAGGATGCTTTATTGGCTTTCTGGCATAGCGACCTAATAATCGCTCATCAAGCTTCTCAATGACTTCATTACCTTCCATGAGTGCAGAAACTAACAATCCTCTATCTGTACCACAATCTTCTTCTCGCACAATAACATCCTGCGCAACGTCTACAAGACGTCTTGTTAAGTAACCAGAATCTGCTGTTTTAAGAGCTGTATCCGCAAGACCTTTACGGGCACCGTGGGTCGAGATAAAGTATTCTAGAACAGTTAATCCTTCACGGAAACTAGATTTGATTGGAAGTTCAATGATTCGACCTGCCGGGTTAGCCATAAGTCCTCGCATACCAGCAAGTTGAGTAAAGTTAGATGCGTTACCACGGGCTCCTGAATCACTCATCATGAAGATTGGGTTTAAATGATCAAGTGATTCCATAAGCTTACCTTGGATGACATCCTTTGCAGAACTCCATATAGAGATAACTCGGTCATATCGTTCTTCATCTGTGATTAATCCCCGTTTAAATTGCTTTAATACTGTATCTACTTTTCCTTGAGCCTCGGTAATGATAACCTTCTTATCAGCTAAAACGATAATGTCAGAAACACCAACTGTAATACCAGCTTTTGTAGAATATTTAAAGCCCAGATCTTTCATTCGGTCTAGCATTCTAGATGTGTCAGTAATCTTAAAGCGTTTGAATACTTCAGCAATAATATTTCCAAGGATCTTCTTCTTAAAAGGAACAATTTCCTCACGTGAAGAGATTTCCTTCCTTACATCTGTTCCTTTTTCAATAAAGTACTTAGTAGGGGTTTCCTTTTCTAAGTTATATTGAGTTGGTTCATTAATGAAAGGGAAAGAGTCAGGGAGGATTTCGTTAAAAATCAACTTACCAACCGTCGTCATTAGCAACTTTTTATTTTGTTCTTCAGTAAAGGTTTGATTTTTTAATGAACCAGCGTGTACTGCAACACGAGTATGTAGGTGTACATATCCGTTTTGATACGCAATAATCGCTTCGTTTGTATCCTTAAAGATCATACCTTCTCCAATGGCACCAGCTCTCTCAAGAGTTAGATAGTAGTTTCCTAGTACCATATCCTGTGACGGTGTAACAACCGGTTTACCATCCTTAGGGTTAAGAATGTTCTGAGCTGCAAGCATTAATAAACGCGCTTCTGCTTGTGCTTCAACAGATAACGGAACGTGAACAGCCATTTGGTCACCATCAAAGTCCGCATTATAAGCTGTACAAACTAGTGGATGAAGACGAATTGCACGTCCTTCTACTAGTGTGGGTTCAAATGCCTGAATTCCTAATCTATGCAGAGTCGGGGCACGGTTAAGTAATACTGGATGCTCCCTAATTACATTTTCTAGAACATCCCACACATCTGGTGAGACACGTTCAATCTTACGTTTCGCACTCTTTATATTATGAGCTAAGCCACGTTCAACTAGCTCTTTCATAACAAATGGTTTAAATAATTCAAGGGCCATCTCTTTTGGAAGTCCACATTGGTACATCTTCAAGTTAGGTCCTACGACAATTACAGAACGTCCTGAATAATCAACACGTTTACCAAGTAAGTTTTGACGAAAACGACCTTGCTTACCTTTTAACATATGAGAAAGTGACTTTAATGGTCTATTTCCTGGTCCAGTAACCGGTCTACCACGTCTACCATTGTCGATAAGAGCATCTACAGCTTCCTGTAACATACGCTTTTCGTTTTGCACAATAATACTAGGTGCTCCTAAATCTAAAAGACGCTTTAATCGGTTATTACGGTTAATTACCCGTCGGTACAGATCATTTAAATCAGAAGTCGCAAAACGACCACCATCTAATTGAACCATCGGGCGTAATTCTGGAGGAATAACAGGAAGTACATCTAAGATCATCCAAGAAGGATGGTTACCGGAATTTCTAAACGCTTCTAGAACTTCCAAACGCTTAATTGCTCTTGTACGGCGTTGACCTTGAGCTGTTTTAAGCTCTTCTTTTAAACCAGCAACCTCTTTTTCAAGCTCAATATCTGATAGAAGCTTCTTAATTGCCTCTGCACCCATGGCTGCTTGGAAGGATTGGCCGTATTTTTCACGATATGCACGGAATTCCTTCTCAGAAAGTAACTGTTTCCTCTCTAGTGGAGTATCACCAGTCTCAGTTACAACATAAGAAGCAAAATAAATAATTTCTTCCAAAGCACGAGGAGACATATCTAAGACCAGACCCATACGACTCGGAATTCCTTTGAAGTACCAAATGTGGGATACTGGAGCAGCTAATTCAATGTGCCCCATACGCTCACGGCGAACTTTTGCACGAGTGACTTCTACACCACAACGATCACAAACAACACCCTTGTAACGTACACGCTTGTATTTACCACAATGACATTCCCAATCCTTAGTAGGTCCAAATATACGTTCACAAAACAAACCGTCTTTTTCAGGTTTTAACGTACGATAATTAATAGTTTCTGGTTTCTTGACTTCCCCAAATGACCAAGAACGAATCTTGTCAGGTGAAGAAAGTCCAATTTTCATGTATTCGAAATTATTGACATCTATCAAGGGGCCTACCTCCCTTTATTTTAACGCCAGAATTTATGCATATAAATCTGACCGTTTTCAAAACTGTTGTACAACAGTATATCAATCACTAGATATCTGAGAAAACATTATTTAGTTGAAAATTATATACACGAACACGATAAGGAAATAGATGAGAGAGAGAAATCATGTCGATTTCTCTCTTTCTCTACTTCATAATAATATTTCATGAAGACTTCTTATTGGGTTGTCTTCATTTCACTTAAACTTCATTTTTAGCCTCGATATCGATATTTAGCTTATCAGCAGATTGAACATCATCATCATCTGTGTCTCTCATCTCTATTTCTTTATCCTCACTAGACATGATCTTCACATCCATACCTAAACTTTGAAGTTCTTTGATCAATACCTTGAATGATTCAGGAACACCAGGTTCAGGAACATTTTCTCCTTTGACAATTGCTTCGTATGTTTTCACACGGCCCACAACATCATCAGATTTAACTGTAAGAATTTCTTGAAGAGTATAAGCTGCTCCATATGCTTCAAGTGCCCATACTTCCATCTCACCAAAACGCTGTCCACCAAATTGTGCTTTACCACCTAATGGTTGTTGAGTAACCAGTGAATATGGTCCAGTCGAACGTGCATGAAGTTTATCATCAACCATGTGGGCAAGTTTAATCATATACATGACACCTACAGAAACACGGTTATCGAAAGGTTCTCCTGTACGTCCATCGTAGAGTACTGTTTTTGCGTCACGAGCCATACCAGCTTCATGAAGCGTTTCCCAAACATCTTCCTCACGAGCACCATCAAATACTGGAGAAGCTACATGAATACCTAATTTTCTAGCTGCCATCCCTAAATGTAACTCTAGAACCTGACCGATATTCATACGAGATGGTACACCAAGTGGATTTAACATAATATCAACCGGTGTTCCGTCAGGCATATACGGCATATCTTCTTCAGGTAAGATACGAGAGATAACCCCTTTGTTACCGTGGCGTCCCGCCATTTTGTCACCTTCGGAAATTTTACGCTTTTGAACAATATAAGCACGGACCATTTGGTTTACACCTGGTGGAAGTTCATCACCGTCTTCACGATTGAAAACTTTAACGTCAAGTACGATACCACCACCACCGTGTGGTACACGTAAAGATGTATCACGTACCTCACGCGCTTTTTCACCAAATATTGCGTGTAATAGACGTTCTTCAGCTGTAAGCTCAGTTACACCTTTAGGGGTAACCTTCCCTACTAATAAATCGCCATCTTTTACTTCAGCACCAACACGAATGATTCCACGAGCATCAAGGTTCTTTAATGCGTCTTCCCCAACGTTAGGAATATCACGTGTGATTTCTTCAGGTCCAAGCTTTGTATCACGTGCTTCTGACTCATATTCTTCAATATGAACAGACGTATATACATCATCTTTTACGAGACGCTCACTCATGATGATTGCATCCTCGTAGTTATATCCATCCCATGTCATGAACGCCACTAATACGTTACGTCCTAGAGCTAATTCACCTTTTTCCATTGAAGGACCGTCAGCCAAGATTTCACCTGTTACCACTTCGTCTCCAACACTTACAATTGGGCGTTGGTTGTAGCATGTACCTTGGTTAGAACGGATGAACTTTTGTAGTTTATATTTATCAAGGTCACCTTTAACTTTTTCACCAGCTACTTCAGTATATCTTCTGACTAGTATTTCTTTTGCTTGCACTTTTTCAACTACTCCAGGTTGCTTACAAATAACAGCAGCTCCTGAATCTTTTCCAGACATATACTCCATGCCTGTTCCGACAATTGGAGCCTCTGGGTCTAACAAAGGAACAGCTTGACGTTGCATGTTTGCCCCCATAAGAGCACGGTTGGAGTCATCATTTTCTAAGAAAGGGATACAAGCAGTGGCTGCAGAAACAACTTGCTTAGGAGATACATCCATATAATCAACACGATCTTTATAAACAACTGTGTTTTCTCCACGGAAACGCGCAACGATATCATCATCAATAAATGAACCGTCATCTGCTAATCTGGCGTTTGCTTGTGCAACTACATAATTGTCTTCCTCATCCGCTGTTAAGTAATCTATTTGGCTAGTTACTTTCCCAGAATCAGGATCTACTTTACGATATGGGGTTTCAATAAACCCAAAACGATTCACTTTAGCATAACTTGATAGTGAGTTGATTAGACCGATGTTTGGACCCTCTGGCGTTTCAATTGGACACATACGACCATAATGGGAGTAGTGAACGTCACGCACTTCGAATCCAGCACGTTCACGTGTTAAACCACCGGGCCCTAAAGCCGATAGACGGCGTTTATGAGTCAATTCAGCTAAAGGATTGGTTTGATCCATAAACTGTGACAATTGAGAACTTCCAAAGAATTCTTTTATTGATGCAATAACTGGACGTATATTTATTAATGCTTGTGGTGTAATTGCGTTCGTGTCCTGGATAGACATTCTCTCACGTACGACACGTTCCATTCTAGATAGACCGATACGGAATTGGTTTTGTAATAATTCACCAACAGAACGTAAGCGACGATTACCTAAATGGTCAATATCATCTGTATCTCCTACTTTATATAAGAGGTTAAAGAAATGACTAATAGAAGCAATAATATCAGGAGATGTAATGTTCTTAATACTTACATCTATATTCGCATTGCTTAAAACATTAATAACATGATCGCCTTCACCTTCAATTGGCGCAAAGATTTTAATAGACTGTAATGTCATATCTGAAGCTAATATTGAAGAAGAAGGGCGGAAAGTAGTATAGCCAACATTTTCTTCTAAAGCAGGTAATACTCGATCTAACGTACGACGATCTAGTACAGTACCTTTTTCTACTAAGATCTCACCAGTTTCTGGATCTACTAAAGATTCTGCTAAACGTTGGTTAAATAAGCGATTCTTAATATGAAGCTTTTTATTAATCTTATAACGACCAACATTTGCCAAATCATAGCGCTTTGGATCGAAGAATCTAGATTCTAATAGACTCTTTGCATTATCAACTGTTGGTGGCTCTCCAGGACGAAGACGTTCATAGATTTCAAGTAATGCCTTTTCTGTATTCTCGGTGTTATCCTTATCAAGGGTATTTCTTAAGTATTCATTATCTCCAAGTAAATCTATAATTTCTTGGTCAGTACTGAAACCTAATGCACGCAAAAGAACCGTAACCGGCAGCTTCCGAGTACGATCGATACGAACATACACAACGTCCTTGGCATCTGTTTCATACTCAAGCCAAGCACCACGGTTTGGAATAACAGTAGCTGTAAAGCCACGTTTACCGTTCTTATCAATTTTCCCATTATAGTAAACACTCGGAGATCGAACTAGCTGTGAAACGATAACACGCTCAGCACCATTGATGACAAACGTACCTGTTTCCGTCATTAAAGGGAAGTCTCCCATAAACACATCTTGCTCTTTTACTTCACCAGATTCCTTATTAAGTAGACGAACTTTCACCCTTAAAGGAGCTGAATATGTAACATCTCTTTCTTTTGTTTCATCCACAGAGTATTTTGGTTCGCCTAAGCTATAATCTATAAACTCTAGTGACAAATTACCTGTGAAATCCTCAATTGGTGAAATATCATGGAACATTTCACGTAATCCCTCATCAAGAAACCACTGATAAGAAGAGGTTTGGATTTCAATAAGATTTGGTAATTCTAAAACCTCACTAATGCGAGCAAAGCTTCTGCGTTGGCGGTGGCGTCCGTACTGAACTAGTTGACCTGTCAACTGATTCACCCCTCAAATCAAGCATATTTATTTCACATCGAAAACACAAAAGCTTTCGAAATGATGAACAATGATTAAAACAAAATTAGACTTGTAAACTAATACAACCTATTCATTCATAAGACAAAAGAAAAAAGGGTTTCATTTTAGAAAACCACATTTAAACTTTAGGTCCTATTGAATTAGTTTTCCCTTATTATTCGGATATTATACGTTTACTGTATAAAGTTAACCAAGGAAAAAAATATATGTAGGCATTATATAATGCTAACACAGGTAAAATTATCCGTCAATCAATTTTTATGTAATTCTTCTTGACTTTTTTGCCCTTATAATAAAATAGCCTTTACTTCTAGAAATAGTTTCAACCAAAGGTGTAAGAGTCAGTAACTTTTCTATCGCCGATGGCGCACCTTGCTTCTTTTGAATCACAATCCACAAATCTCCGTTGGGGGCTAAGTGTTTGAAGCTTTCCTCAAGTATCTCATGAACAACCTTTTTCCCTGCACGTATAGGAGGATTTGTAAGAATTGCTGCATAATTTATATGGGTGACATTTTGAAGAGCATTACTATAAAACACCTCAACATTCGATACTAGATTAACCATCGCATTTTCTTTTGAAAGTGTTAAAGCACGCTCATTTACATCTACCATATCGATTGTTCTAATAGGGAATTCTTTTGCTAAGGTAATCCCTATTGGTCCATAGCCACAGCCGACATCTAATAATCTCCCATCTACATCTGGCAGACTAAACGAGTCTAGTAATAACCTCGATCCAAAGTCCACATCACCTTTTGAAAATACCCCTGAATCCGTTGTAAATGTTAACTTACTTCCTCGAAGAGTAGATTCCCACCTTTGCGGTTTACTCTCCACAGACGGATTTCGAGAATAATAATGTTCACTCATACACACTACTCCTCTCAATTGATTTGGGTTTGGGTTTTCGTGACGAGGCCGTTGCTTCCCCGAGTAATCTTCACACACCCCCACCCTGATGGATATGAGACTTTTTAAAAAGTACGTGTTAAATATTTCTGTTGATTGCAGCGAGGGGATGCTCGCTTTCCGCTCCAATCAATATAGGCTCCTTAAATTAGCTCTTTTTTCGGAACTATCTACTTTTCCAGTGGTCTCGATGGATACAACGAAGTGCCACACAGAAAAAATTCAAATGAAAAGCTTACTTTTCATTTTGACTTTTTCTCTATTTGAAGTAAGGAAGGAACTGAATAACCAAACAATACTCAGGCTTCAATAAACCTTTTTCATGTACTATATTTTCCCAATCCCATATATTTTTATACAAAAATAAGCTCGCTACAATAGCGAGCTTACCTCTTTTAGCCAATATTACTTAACTTCTACGTTAGCTCCAACTTCTTCAAGCTTAGCTTTAACCGCTTCAGCTTCTTCTTTAGCAACGCCTTCTTTAACAGCCTTAGGCGCGTTATCAACAAGGTCCTTCGCTTCTTTTAATCCAAGACCAGTGATTTCACGTACTGCCTTGATAACCTTGATTTTTTGATCTCCAGGGCTAGAAAGGATTACGTCAAATTCTGTTTGCTCTTCAACAACAACCGCACCAGCACCAGCCATAGCCATAGGAGCAGCAGCAGTAACTCCGAATTCATCTTCAATTGCTTTTACTAAGTCATTTAGTTCTAAAACAGTCATATTTTTAACTGCTTCGATAATTTGTTCTTTAGTCATGAGAAATATCCTCCTTTTATTTTTTAAGGTTTTTTGTTTTACGCGGTACATTTTACTTGATTATGCGCCTTGTTCTTCTTTTTGTTCTGCGACAGCTTTTGTAGCAAGAGCAAGATTTCGAATAGGTGCTTGAAGCACGCTAAGCAACATAGAAAGTAAACCTTCACGAGAAGGAAGTTCAGCAAGTGCCTTCACATCTTCTAGCGTTGCAATATTACCTTCAATGACACCAGCTTTGATTTCTAACTTCTCGTTCTTCTTCGCAAAATCATTTAAGATTTTTGCAGGAGCTACAACATCATCTGTACTAAATGCGATTGCATTTGGTCCAGTAAGAAATTCATTTAGTCCTTCTAATCCAACTTCAGAACTAGCACGGCGAGCAAAAGTATTTTTATATACTTTAAATTCAATACCAGCTTCACGAAGTTGCTTACGTAATTCAGTTAATTGACCAACTGTTAATCCACGATAATCAACTACGATCGTTGATTTACTACCACGAAGTTTGTCAGCAATTTCAGATACAGTTTGTTTTTTCAGTTCAACTGCGCTGCTCATTTCTACACCTCCTGTAAGTTACTCCATAAATACCGTTCAAATGGTGTATTAAAAAACCTCCATGGCAATGGCTGACATGGAGGTAGTAATAGACAGCAAATTAAATTTGCATCTGTTATCTAATCACCTCGGTAGGATTTATGCATGAAACGCACCTACTGTCTACGGTATAAATGATTTATTTTTGAAACAACATTTTATATTTTACAGCCAACAGGGTTAAATGTCAACTTATTTTACTGCAGAAAATGTAGACGAATCTACCTTAACACCAGGACCCATAGTAGAACTTAAAGCAACGTTCTTCATATAAGTACCTTTAGCAGCAGCAGGTTTAACCTTCATAAGTGTATCATATATAGTTGCAAAGTTTTCAATCAGCTTTTGATCATCAAAAGAAACTTTACCAACTGGAACATGTATAATACCCGCTTTGTCTGCGCGGTATTCAACTTTACCAGCTTTAATTTCGTTAACGGCTTTTGTTACATCAAATGTAACTGTACCCGTTTTAGGGTTTGGCATTAAACCTTTAGGTCCTAAAACACGACCTAGTTTACCAACTTCACCCATCATGTCAGGTGTAGCAACGATTACATCGAATTCAAACCAACCTTTAGTGATCTTTTCAATGAAATCGATATCTCCTACAAAATCAGCTCCAGCAGCTTCTGCTTCCTTCGCCTTTTCACCCTTAGCAAATACTAAAACGCGTTGAGTTTTACCAGTACCATTTGGAAGCACTACTGCACCACGAATTTGTTGATCTGCTTTCTTAGGGTCAATCCCTAAACGGAATGCTGCTTCAACAGTAGCATCAAATTTAGTTACGCTAGTCTTTTTCACAAGGTCTACCGACTCAGAAACAGAGTATGCTTTAGTACGATCGACAAGCTTTTCAGCTTCTAAATACTTCTTACCCTTTTTAGCCATTTTCATTTCCTCCTTGATTGTGGTTTTAACGGATATACCTCCCACGATTAAAGGTTGCGAGACTTGGAATTTTTCCATATCCGCAACCTCGGCCATTCAAAGACGCCATTCACGGGATTAGTCTTCGATGATAATTCCCATGCTACGCGCTGTACCTTCAACCATTCTCATAGCAGCTTCTACACTTGCTGCATTTAGATCCGGCATTTTTTGTTCTGCAATTTCGCGTACTTTATCACGCGTAACAGTTGCAACTTTCTTTTTGTTTGGTTCACCAGAACCAGACTGAATTCCAGCTACTACTTTTAATAAAACTGCAGCAGGCGGAGTTTTTGTAATAAATGTAAATGAACGGTCTTCAAATACCGTGATTTCAACAGGGATTATTAATCCTGCTTGATCAGCTGTACGAGCATTGAATTCCTTACAGAATCCCATAATGTTCACACCTGCTTGACCTAATGCAGGTCCTACTGGCGGTGCAGGGTTTGCTTTACCGGCAGGGATTTGAAGCTTAACAATCTTAATGACTTTTTTAGCCACGAGACACACCTCCTTAAGTCCGTGATGTGGTAATAGGGCATTGCCCTCCCACTCATCCTTCTTTATATTATCTAATAAAGAATTTGACGAATATCGCCTTCTTTTTGAAGACATATTGACCTATGCAATATTACCACTTTCATTAGACAATTTCAAGTTTTTCATTTATATTTTTTCGATTTGTGAGAAATCAAGCTCTACAGGTGTCTCCCGGCCAAACATGTTTACATGTACTTTCGCCTTTTGTTTCACCTTATCCATTTCCTCAATCTTACCAGTAAAGTTAGCGAAAGGTCCTTCGATTACTCTTACGCTTTCTTTAAGTTCAAACCTCGTATCAAGCTTCGGTTGTTCCATTCCCATGCGCTTTAAGATGAACGTAATTTCCTCGGGCTGTAATGGAGTTGGTTTAGAACCATGTCCTGAAGATCCAACGAAACCTGTTACACCCGGTGTATTCCGAACAACATACCATGAATCATCTGTCATAATAATTTCCGCAAGTACATATCCAGGGAAAACTTTCTTTTTAGTAACCTTCTTTTTGCCATCCTTTATCTCTGTTTCTTCCTCTTCAGGAACAAGAACTCGAAAGATCTTGTCTTGCATGCCCATTGATTCTACACGCTTCTCCATGTTGGCTTTAACCTTATTTTCATAACCAGAGTAAGTATGAACTACATACCATTGTTTTTCCATGTGCTAGGACGTTTGTCCTTCCCTCCTCAAAATCATATATTTTTAATTAAATCAGGTTTTTGTATCATGTAACTTTCATTAATTATGGGTTATAGACCTAAATCCTCACCTTCTTGGTGGGGTAAGAATGATATCCTATCAACTCAAAAATTCTCCAGTTCCATTTGTTTACAACTATTTAGATTGAATTGCTAAAAAAGACAAATTAAAAAACCCGTGTTACGGGGTTTTTCGGAAATACCTTTATTATCCACCATTATACCATGAGTGTATAAGAATTATTCAAGTAGTGAATCAAATTAAGGAAGCACTAGTCGAATTAACGCGGATATTCCTTGGTCTATAATAGCAAAAAAGACAGCAACAAAAGCAACAGTCGAAACAACCGTAATCGTATAACGAGTTAATTCTTTTCTCTTTGGCCAGCTTACTTTCTTCATTTCACGTACTACATCACGTAAAAATTTCGTTAATCGTTGTATCATGGCTACCATTATGACTACCTCCAACTATCCTACAGTCAAGCTCTTTATATAAAGAGAGTATTATTTTGTTTCCCGGTGAACAGTGTGAGAATTACACACCTTACAAAACTTATTTACTTCTAACCTATCAGCTAAGGTTGTATTCTTCATTGTTGAATAGTTCCTTTGTGAACAAACCTCACAAGCTAGTATTACTTTTTTTCGCATTTTTTCACCTTTTACAATAAAAAAGATAAGTTCAAGCTATCTACAATCTATAAAAATGTATCACAGTTAGAAATTGTATGTCAACAAGCCTTTTGTTTACAATGTTATTTCTCGCAGCTCTAAGTAGCGTTCAAGTTTCCTCTTTACCCTTTGGAGTGCGTTATCAATAGATTTGACATGTCTATTTAGTTCATCCGAGATCTCTTGGTAAGATTGGCCATCTAGATAAAGGGCGAGTACTTTTCGTTCTAAATCACTTAGAAGCTCCGCCATTTTTAGCTCAATATCATCAAATTCCTCTTTGTTAATAATTAATTCCTCGGGATTTAAGATTTTCGCACCCGAAATGACATCCATAAGTGTTCGATCTGACTCTTCATCATAAATAGGTTTGTCCAATGATATGTATGAATTCAGAGGTATATGCTTTTGTCTCGTGGCTGTTTTAATAGCCGTAATGATTTGTCTTGTTATGCATAGTTCGGCAAAAGCTTTAAACGAAGATAGCTTGTCCTCTTTAAAGTCACGAATTGCTTTATAAAGACCTATCATTCCTTCTTGGATAATATCTTCACGATCAGCGCCAATTAAAAAGTAAGAACGAGCCTTGGCACGTACAAAGTTCCGGTACTTGTTAATTAAGTAATCAAGCGCCTCTGCATCACCTTGATGAACATGATCGACTATGATTTCATCTTCTAATACTTCGAACTTCATGTTGTCATTTTCCTTGAGGTACGAATTCACTCCTATCCCTCCGGACTCACACAGTAGATAGAAATATTATACAGCAGTTTTCAGAGGAGCGTCAACTACTCATCGCTCTCCTCTTCTCCATTTTTCAAAAATTTCTGTAAGTTCATCAGATAGCTGGATACGTGAAGGTCTCTTATCTTCCTCTTTTAGAAGGGTTTTTTTTATCCCCTTCTCAATTGTATGCATTTCAATAAGTAGTTCCCGTGCAGATTTTCGTAATGCTCCTTGTCCGAAAATGACCCATTGCTCTGTGAGGTCAGAAGTTGCCACATGTATTTGGGTACGTATATTTCTTAACTCTTTTGTTAATTTTTCAATTCGTTCATCAGCTGTCTCGTCTTCCCTTGTAAAAACAATCTCTACTTTATGATTTTTCTTCTTCTTTTCAATTCCTTTAACCAAATGTGCATCGAAAACGATAATGACCCGGTAACCCGTATAGGCCTGATACTCTGCCATTTTTTCGATAAGAGAATCTCTAGCCGCTGAGAGATCTGTTAGTTTTAATTTCCGTAGCTCTGGCCAGGCACCAATTACGTTATAGCCATCAACAAGCAATACATCGATGTACCTCATTTCCCAAGAGGGTGTCTCTTGCGGAAAACCTCATACATAAGCAAACTTCCCGCTACCGAAGCATTCAGTGATGTTACCCTCCCAGCCATAGGTAGGCTTACTAGAAAGTCACAGCTTTCTCGAACTAACCGGCTCATTCCTTTACCTTCGCTCCCAATCACTAATCCAAGAGGTAATGTCGTTTCCATCTGTCGATAATCGATTTTTCCAGATGCATCCGTTCCGATGATCCATACCCCTTTTTCCTTTAATTCCTCTATTGTTCTTGTCATATTCGTTACTCGAACAACAGGGATATACTCAATGGCTCCTGTTGATGCTTTTGCCACGGTTGCTGTAAGTCCAACAGCTCTTCGCTTCGGTATAATGACTCCATGTGCTCCCGCTGCATCTGCTGTTCTTAAGATCGAACCTAGGTTATGCGGGTCCTCAATTTCATCTAACAAAATAAAAAACGGATCTTGCTCTCTTTCCTTAGCAAGCTGGAACAAATCATCTAGTTCTGCATACTGATAAGCTGCAACATAGGCCACAATTCCTTGATGGGTTCCATCTGATGTTAACTGATCTAGCTTTTTTCTAGGTGTAAATTGAACAATAACCCCATTTTCTTTAGCTAAATCCAAAACTTGCTGTGTTTGCCCCTTTTGAGCCCCCTCAGCAATTAGAATTTTATTCATATCACGTCCAGATCTTAACGCTTCTAGAACAGGGTTTTTTCCATACAAAATCTCTTCAGACATTTATTTTCCTCCTTTCTTTTCTTCAATTAATTCAATGGATAGTTCAATAAGTTCTGTTAATCTTTCGTGATTTTTCGTTAAAAAGTGATGACCAATTAAGGCTTCAAACCCTGTACTGTATCGGTAGGTTTGTACATCTGTGTTTTTAGGGGTTGTTCCGGATTTCGCATTTCTCCCCCTCTTCACAATCCCTTCTTCTTCTTCTGTAATGATACCCCTATTAAATAACTCATGAATAATGTAAGCTTGTGCCTTAGCTGATACAAAGCTAGTCGCTTCTTTGTGTAGCTTATTGGGACGAACACTTCCTTTTAATAAAAGGTGATGCCTTATCTGTGATTCATATATGGCATCACCCATATAAGCTAGAGCTAAACTATTTAATAAATTTGCATTGATTTCCTTATATTGATTCATAATTTATCCTCTTTTCCACCTAATCCCTTGTGGAGTATCTTCAAGGATAATGTTTACATTTTTTAGGTGATCTCGAATCTGATCGGCTAGTGGAAAATCACGGTTATTTCTAGCTTCGATACGTTTTTGTATGAGCTCTTCAATTTCTTCATCTAACATCTCTGCATGTTTTTCCATGGTCAAGCCGAGGACTCCCATTAACTCTTCAAACAATCCTGTGAAACTATGGATAACACCTTCAGATGTTGTCTTTTCTAACAAATAAAGGTTAGCTGTTTTGGTAAGGTCAAAAATGACGGAGATGGCATTTGCTGTATTAAAGTCATCATCCATTTCTGATTTGAAAGACTCACGAAAACCCTCTAGCTTTTCTACCCAAATCTGATCATTTTCCGTTAAATTTGTACTGCTTTTTATGCGATGCTTTAAATTTTCATAAGAAGTAACGATTCGTTCATATCCATTTTGCGCACTATCTACTAAATCCTGACTAAAATTAATGGGATGGCGATAATGCACAGATAACATAAAAAATCGAAGGACTTGAGGGTCAACTGTCTTGATAATGTCGTGAACAAGAATAAAATTACCTAATGATTTCGACATTTTCTCATTGTTAATGTTAATGTATCCATTATGCATCCAGTAGTTTGAAAATGTCTTTTCATTCAGGGCTTCCGATTGGGCAATCTCATTTTCATGATGCGGAAACGTTAAATCTTGACCTCCTGCATGAATATCAATCGTGTCTCCGAGGTATTTTTTTGCCATTGCCGAGCATTCGATATGCCACCCCGGCCTTCCATTCCCCCACGGACTATCCCAGGAAATTTCCCCTTCCTTCGCAGTCTTCCATAAGGCAAAGTCTAATGGGTCTTGTTTCTTTTCTCCAATTTCAATTCTAGCGCCTAATCGTAAATCATCAATAGATTGATGCGATAGCTTACCGTATCCTTCAAAGGACCTTGTCTTAAAGTACACATCTCCTTCTGACTCATACGCATAACCCTTTTCAATCAGCTGTTCAATAAATTCAACGATAATATCCATACTTTCCATTACTCGAGGATGGTAATCTGCCTTTTTGCAACCTAATGCTTCTACATCTTCAAAATAAGCCTCAATAAAACGATTAGCAATCGTTGGAACATCTTCCCCTAGTTCCTTAGCTACTCGGATTAATTTATCATCAACATCTGTAAAATTTGAAATAAACTGTACATCATATCCGCTATATTCAAAATATCGTCTCACTGTATCAAAGACAATAGCTGGCCTAGCATTACCTATGTGAATATAGTTATAAACCGTTGGACCACACACATATATTTTGACCTTACCTTCTTCAATCGGTTGAAACTCTTCCTTTTTTCTTCTTAATGTATTATAAAGTTGGATGGCCACTTTCAATCTTCCCTTCCTTTAGCTGTTTTAATTCTATTTGCAATCTCTCTAGCTCGACCTCTAGAACCTTGAAGCGATCTGCCACTGGATCTGGTAAATTGCAATGGTCTAAATCCTTCTTGATTCTAACTCCATCCTGAATGACGACTCTTCCTGGAATTCCGACAACAGTTGAATTCGGAGAAACATCATGTAATACGACCGATCCTGCTCCTACCTTAGAGTTTTCCCCAATAGTAATGGAACCTAACACCTTTGCCCCTGTTGCGATTAAGGCATTATCTTTAATCGTCGGGTGCCGTTTTCCCTTTTCTTTTCCAGTTCCACCGAGAGTAACACCCTGAAAGATGGTAACATTATCTCCAATTTCACAGGTTTCTCCAATCACCACACCCATTCCATGGTCAATGAAGAATCTTCTTCCAATTGTAGCACCTGGATGTATTTCAATACCTGTGAAAAAACGACTGATTTGCGAAATACTCCTGGCAATAAAGAATAACTTTCGCTTATAAAAAGTATGTGCGAGACGGTGAGACCAGATGGCATGTAGTCCAGAATAGGTCAAAACGACTTCAAATGAGCTTCTCGCTGCTGGATCTTGTTCAAACACAACCTGTATATCCTCTTTAAACCTCTTTAACCACCTAAACAACTTGACTCCCTCCCCTGTAATGCTAAAGCTAGAAACTAAACCCTAGTTAAATATCATATTTCTCACTAATAAAAATATAAAAAAGCGCCTCTGTGTAATAACACAGAGACGCTTGTATGCGCGGTTCCACTCTGATTAGACAAAATAAAATGTCTCAACTCTGACTCTCATAACGGTGAGTATCCGCTTCTACCTACTAAACGCAATCGTAGTTCAATAGAAGACTCAGAGGTGCACTTCAGAAGCATTGTTCTTAGAACCACTTTCAGCCAGTGATGGTTCTCTCTAGAATAGGAACATATGCACTTACTTTCCTCGTCAGCATTTTACATTTTATTATACCCTTACTATATTACATATTAGAACAATTGTTAACCAATAAGTTGCTTAATTCTTAATGTAACTTTTTCTTTACCTAATAAGGAGATTGCTTTTGGTAGATCCGGGCCATGTGTTTGTCCAGTTGTTGCTACTCTAATTGGCATAAATAGCTTCTGTCCTTTTTGACCTGTTGCTTTTTGAGTTGCCTTAATTGCAGATTTAATTTCTTCAGCTCCAAAAACCTCTAAGCGATTAAGTTCAACAAGAAATGCTTTCATAACCTCTGGGACTTGATCCTCAGATATGACCTCTTTTGCCTCATCATCGTATTGGATCTCAGTCTTATAGAAAAGCTCTGTTAACTCAACAATTTCAGCACCAAAACTCATTTTCTCCTGATAAAGGGCTATTAGATCTCGTGCCCAAGCCATTTCTGATTCTGATGGAGTTGCACTAATTCTACCTACCTTCACTAAATGTGGTAGAGAAAGTCCGACTACCTGATCTAAGTCTAGCTTCTTCATATATTGATTGTTCATCCATGTGAGTTTTTGTGTATCAAAAACAGCAGGAGACTTCGAAAGACGAGCTGGGTCGAATATTTCAATAAACTGCTCTTTACTAAAAATCTCTTCCTCCCCAACCGGCGACCAACCCAATAGACTGATAAAGTTAAATAGAGCTTCTGGAAGATAACCTAACGCTTCATATTGCTCAATAAATTGAATAATACTTTCATCCCGCTTACTTAACTTTTTACGCTGATCATTTACAATCAAGGTCATATGTCCAAATGTCGGAATGGACCAATTGAGAGCTTCGTATATCATCATCTGCTTTGGTGTATTTGAAATATGGTCTTCTCCGCGAAGTACATGCGTAATTTTCATTAAATAATCATCTACGACTACAGCAAAATTATAAGTAGGTATGCCATCCTTTTTGACGATAACAAAATCACCTATTCCATCAGCTTCAAAGCTTATTTCCCCTTTAACCATATCGTTAAAACGATACACTTTTCCCTCTGGTACTCGGAAGCGAATACTCGGTTGTCTTCCTTCCTTTTCAAAGGCTTCTCGATCAGCTTCTGTTAAATCACGGTGTCTTCCTGAATAACGAGGCATTTCAGAACGAGCAAGTTGTTCTTCTCTTTCATGCTCTATCTCTTCTTCTGTGAAATAGCATTTATAAGCAAGACCCTTTACCAGTAATTCTTCGTAATATTTTTGATATAAGTCATTACGCTCTGATTGTCTGTATGGACCAAATTCACCGCCAACATCTGTGCTCTCGTCCCAATCTACACCTAACCATTTTAAATATTTCAGCTGGCTCTCTTCTCCACCTTCAATATTACGCTTTTGGTCTGTATCTTCAATTCGGATAATAAATTTTCCGTTTTGATTTCTGGCAAATAAGTAATTAAATATAGCTGCTCTTGCATTCCCAATATGTAAATGCCCTGTTGGACTAGGCGCATAGCGTACTCGTACTTCATTTAACATCAAATAAACACCATCCTATTAAGCTTTTATCCTTCAACCAAGGGTTGCCCCTAGTAATATTTCAAAACTAACAAGCCTTATTTTATCATCACATGAAGGATGTTGCACCTTCTATTCACTCGGATTTAGGCCCTATTTAAATCTTTTTCTGAATTAAAATGACCGCTTGAGCTGCAATGCCTTCTCCACGACCCGTGAAGCCAAGCTTTTCAGTCGTTGTTGCTTTGACATTGACTTGCCCAGGCGTTGCATGAAGTAACTCAGCAATTTGTTCTTTCATACTTTCGATATGAGGGGCCATCTTTGGCATTTGTGCAATAATAGTACAGTCTAGATTCATCAGGACATATCCACGTTGTTCAACCAAATCCCAAACATGAGATAATAATTTGGCTGAATCAGCTCCTTTATAGGCTGGGTCCGTGTCAGGAAAATGCTTTCCGATGTCCCCCTCCCCGATAGCACCCAAACAAGCATCTGCAATCGTATGTAATAAAACATCTGCATCAGAATGTCCAATTAACCCTTTCTCGTAAGGGATCGTAATGCCACCAATAATCAGTGGATACCCAACACCAAGCTGGTGAACGTCAAAGCCTTGTCCAATTCGAAACATAGTAAATTCCCCCTTTATTTTTGACGTTTCTGTAAAATTGATTCTCCATATGTAAGATCTTCTGGCGTGGTTAGTTTAATATTTTCATAATCACCCATAACAATCGTGATAGGCATTCCTAAATATTCAACCAGACTTGCCTCATCTGTCCCAATAAAACCCGCTCGTATTGCCTGTTCATATGCCTCTACTAGAATTGCAACACGAAAAGCCTGTGGGGTTTGTACAGCCCACAAGCTTGATCGCTCAACCGTTTCATCCACTAAATTATTAGTCACTTTTTTTATTGTATCTTTTACTGGTACCGCTAATATTGCGGCACCCTGTTTTGATGCTACATGAACAAGCTCGTGAATTTTTTCGATTGTGACGAAGGGTCTTGCACCATCATGAACTAGAACCAGCTCAACATTAGAATCCATCTTCACTAACCCATTATAAACACTATGCTGTCTTTCTTTGCCACCTCTAACAAGGTGTTGTACTTTTTTGATCTGATACGTCCATAACATTTCCTCAAAAGTAGCGGTTTCTTTCTCATTAATAACAAGGATAATTCCAGTACAGTCAGGGTCATGTTCAAATACGCTTAGTGTATGGATAATGACAGGTAACTGTCCCAACTGAATAAATTGCTTGTTTATCCCGGCATTCATTCTTTTACCTTGACCTGCAGCCGGTATCACGACTTTGTATTTCATATTTCCTCCACGTTACAATGCTTTTTCTAGTAGTTTTAGCTTTGCAAAGATCATTCGACCAGCAGATGTTTGAAGTACACTTGTGACAAGAACATCGATTCTTCTACCAATGTATTCTCGACCGTCTTCCACAACAATCATCGTACCGTCATCTAAGTAAGCCACTCCCTGATTATATTCCTTACCATCCTTAATGACTTGGACGTTAAGCTCTTCTCCCGGAAGTACAACTGGTTTAACAGCATTAGCTAAGTCATTGATATTTAATACGGCCACATTTTGCAGCTCACATACTTTGTTTAAGTTAAAATCATTCGTCACCACTACACCCGAAGTTATTTTTGCAAGCTTTACTAGTTTACTATCCACTTCTTGAATCTCATCAAAGTCACCCTCATAAATCTCAACCTTGATTGCTAGTTCTTTTTGGATTCTATTTAGTATATCTAGGCCTCTACGCCCACGATTTCTTTTTAGTACATCTGATGAATCGGCAATATGCTGTAATTCTTCTAAAATAAACTGAGGGATGACGATTGTCCCCTCTAAAAAACCAGTCTGACAAATATCTGCCACTCTGCCATCTATAATGACACTTGTATCTAGGATCTTTAATTTTTCTTTCTCAATCACTTCATCTTCTTCATTTTCTTTCTTTTTTCCCATTCGGTTGACCGAGAATAGATTGATTAATTCATCCCGCTTTTTAAAGCTTACTTGAAAGCCAAGATAGCCAAGTAACAAGGTTAACAAGAGCGGAATGACGGTATTTACAAGTGGGAATTGAATCGTCTTTATAGGAATAGCAATTAAAAACGCCACAATTAGTCCAAAGATTAATCCTAAACTTCCGAATAGCAAATCCACAATAGGTGCTTTTACAAGAGCTTCTTCAACCCATTTTATAAAGTCAACAACAAAATCGACTAACCAAAATGTTATGATAAAGAATATAATTGCACCTAATCCAGCTTTTATATAAGGAGAATTTAATAACGGAAAAGTACCCACATCTAATAAAGAAAATAAGGACGGGATTAAGAAAATTCCTAGTGTTCCACCAATGAGTAAAAAGCTTAATTGTACAAATCGTTTTATCATACATTCACCTCCTATTAATTCATTATAAACATTTTGCCATCTTTGAAACCTATTATTACAATTGTTTGTTAAAAATGTTGTCTATTTGACATAGACTTGTAAAAAAATAACAAAGATTTATCTATAATAGGAAGTATCGGACGAAATGATTTGTTTTTTCGGTGTACAATTTGTTTGATAATATAGCAGTAAAGTAAAAAAATGTCAACTTTACATATTTTTACTCTCACCATTTTCCAAGTGTGATTTGCAGAGCCTGTTTTACATGATCCACACCAACAAGCTCAATCCCTTTTGGCACTGTCCAATTCCCTATATTTCTAGTTGGTATAATAGCTCGTTTAAATCCTAGCTTTGCTGCTTCCTGTACTCGTTGCTCTATTCTTGATACCCGGCGAACTTCTCCTGTTAAACCTACTTCTCCAATGAGAATGTCAGTTGCAGAAGATGCTTGGTCTTTAAAACTAGAAGCTATACTTACAGCTACAGCTAGATCAATAGCAGGCTCATCAAGCTTTACCCCACCAGCAACTTTTAAATAAGCATCCTGATTTTGCAGTAACAGTCCGACCCGTTTCTCAAGTACTGCCATGAGCAAGGAAACGCGATTTACATCCAGACCTGTTGCCATTCTTCTCGGATTCCCAAAACTTGTTGGAGACACGAGTGCCTGTATTTCAACTAGTACCGGACGAGTCCCTTCCATAGAGGCTACAACTGTTGATCCTGCCGCACCCTTTGAACGTTCTTCAAGAAAGATTTCCGATGGATTTTTAACTTCCTCCAAACCCTCTTCTTTCATTTCAAAGATACCCATTTCATTTGTTGAGCCAAACCGGTTCTTAACTGCCCGCAAGATCCTATATGAATGATGACGTTCACCTTCAAAATATAGAACCGTATCTACCATATGCTCCAAAATTCGTGGCCCCGCTATATTGCCTTCCTTAGTAACGTGGCCAACAATAAAAATAGCTATATTTTTCGTTTTTGCAATGCGCATGAGCTCAGACGTACATTCTCTAACCTGTGACACACTGCCTGGTGCTGACTGAATCTGTGGATGATAAACAGTTTGAATGGAATCTATAATGACAAATGAAGGATTAATCTGTTCAATTGATTTTGTGATATATTCAAGATCTGTTTCAGCTAACACATATAAGGCATCTGACGAGACCGTAAGTCGATCCGCTCTTAGCTTTGTTTGCTTGACTGATTCTTCACCAGATATATAAAGGACCTCTTGATCATTTGATGCTAAGTAGGCGGAAATCTGAAGTAGGAGTGTTGACTTTCCAATACCTGGGTCTCCTCCGATTAGTACGAGTGATCCCCGAACGATCCCACCACCAAGTACACGGTTAAATTCAGTAATGTCTGTCTTAATCCTTGGTTCTTGAATGGTCTCGACTTCCTTAAGTCTAAGAGGCTTAGAAGCTCCTTCATTAGCTGAGGTTGTAAAGGTGAGTTTTCTAGAGGACTTACTTTGTTCCATCTCTTCTGTTAAGGTATTCCATTCACCACATCCTGGACATTTCCCCATCCACTTAGCAGACTCATACCCACAATCTTGGCACATAAATTTTGTTTTAATTTTGACCATGGTAACTCCTTTCTTGAGCAGTTTCTCAACTATAAATGTTATCGGTAAATGAAAGAAAAGAGAGGGCCAAATAGCCCTCTACAGTATACTTGACTTCTCAACCTGTTTCACAACAAACTCGTTGTTTTCAACACTAAGCTCAATCTTGTGTCCTCTTTCGAACAATCCTCTTAATAGTTCTTCAGAAAGTCGGTCTTCAACATTCTTTTGGATGGACCTTCTTAAAGGTCGTGCCCCGTATTCAAGGTCATTACCTTCTTCCGCAAGTTTATCTAGTGCACTGTCTGTTACAACTAAATCAATATCTTGTTCAATTAAACGTTTTATTAATTGTTCACTCATAAGAGTCACAATATCTTTCAAGTGCTTCTTTTCAAGTGAATGGAACACAATGATTTCGTCAATTCGATTTAGGAATTCAGGACGGAAGGCTTTCTTCAATTCCTCCAAGACCTTCCCTTTCATATCCTTATAGTCCCGACCTTCGTCTTGGACATTAAATCCAACATATTTATTACGTCTCAACGTGTCTGCACCAACGTTAGATGTCATAATAACAATCGTATTGCGGAAATCAATAGCACGACCCTTTGAGTCAGTTAAACGACCATCCTCTAATACCTGTAACAGGATATTAAATACATCTGGGTGAGCCTTTTCAACTTCGTCTAACAGGACAACCGAATAAGGCTTTCTTCGTACCTTCTCTGTTAATTGACCACCTTCTTCATATCCTACATACCCTGGCGGGGAACCAACAAGGCGAGAAGTTGAATGCTTCTCCATATATTCGGACATGTCCACTCGAATCATAGCATCTTCGTCACCAAACATGGACTCTGCCAAAGCACGAGCAAGCTCTGTTTTACCAACACCTGTTGGGCCAAGGAAAATAAAGGATCCAATCGGACGCTTAGGATCTTTAAGCCCCGCTCTCGCACGACGAACTGCTTTTGAGACTGCTATTACAGCTTCCTTTTGACCAATTACTCTCGAGTGGAGAATTTCTTCAAGCTTTAATAGCTTTTCAGTCTCAGACTCCGCGAGCTTTGAAACCGGTATTCGAGTCCATGCAGCTACAACGAGGGCGATATCTTCAGTTGTAACCTCTGAATTCTCTTGCCCTTGCTTTTCTTTCCAAGTCTTTTTGGTTCCTTCTAACTGTTCACGAATTCGCTGCTCGGTGTCTCTTAGTGAAGCTGCCTTTTCAAACTCTTGACTTTGGACAGCTGAGTCTTTCTCTTTTCTTACTTCTTCTAGCTTTTGCTCTAACTCTTTTAAGTTAGGTGGAGTTGTGTAAGAGCGTAAACGTACTTTTGAGGCCGCTTCGTCAATTAAATCAATGGCCTTATCTGGCAAAAAGCGATCTGGAATATATCGATCAGACAATTTTACGGCTTCTATAATGGCTTCATCTGTTATAGATACGCGGTGGTGTGCTTCATAACGGTCACGTAAGCCTTTTAAAATTTGAATGGACTCATCAACACTTGGTTCATCCACCTGGATTGGCTGGAAACGTCTTTCTAAAGCCGCGTCCTTTTCAATATACTTTCGGTATTCATCCAATGTAGTTGCCCCAATACATTGAAGTTCGCCTCTTGCTAATGATGGCTTTAAGATATTAGATGCATCAATCGCACCCTCAGCCCCACCAGCACCAATTAATGTGTGAAGTTCATCAATGAATAAGATAATATTTCCTGCATTCCTGATCTCATCCATCACTTTCTTTAAACGATCTTCAAATTCTCCGCGATATTTTGTTCCTGCAACAACAGTTCCCATATCAAGAGTCATCACTCGCTTATCTCTTAACGTCTCGGGGATTTCATTGTTAACAATTTGTTGAGCTAATCCTTCTGCAATCGCTGTTTTACCGACTCCAGGCTCTCCAATTAAAACTGGATTGTTTTTTGTTCGACGACTTAGTACTTCAATAACACGTTGAATTTCCTTACTGCGTCCTATTACTGGATCGAGGCTTCCCTCTCTAGCAATAGCTGTTAAATCTCTCGCTAAACTATCAAGGGTTGGTGTATTGGCATGGACAGAGGTCCCACCCTGGTGTGAGCTCGATGAAGACTCATTACTACCAAGCAACTGCAGGACTTGCTGACGGGCTTTATTCAAGCTAACCCCTAGGTTATTTAAAACTCGTGCGGCAACACCTTCACCTTCACGAATTAGACCTAGTAGGATATGTTCGGTTCCGACATACGAATGACCTAGTTTCCGAGCTTCATCCATCGAAAGCTCAATTACCTTCTTTGCTCTTGGTGTATAATGAATAGTCTGTGAGGCATCTTGTCCTCTGCCAATCAGTGTCTCTACTTCTTTTTGAATTTTTTCCGGACTTAGACCGAGAGCCAATAGTGCCTTAGCGGCAATACCCTCACCTTCACGAACAAGACCAAGCAATATATGCTCTGTACCTATATTATTGTGTCCTAGACGGACTGCCTCTTCTTGAGCCAAAGCTAAGACCTTCTGAGCACGTTCTGTAAAACGTCCAAACATCATATCGTTTTGCCTCCTTCATCATTCATTAAATGATCTTTTTCCATATTTAATCTTTCCCTAATTATGGTTGCTCTTCTAACATCACGTTCATTTGCTCTAAGTGCCCCTCCAGCATACTGCTGTAAAAATCCAGGCTGAGTTAAAATCATTAGTTCATTAAGTATATTACGAGATACATTTTTTATGAAACCTAAATCAATGCCTAGTCTCACATCCGACAAGCACCTAGCAGCTTCTTTCGACTCAATGATTCTACTATAGGCCAAAATACCAAATGACCTATGAACACGATCCTCCAGCTGGATTCCAGATGTTTTCGTTAAAGCCTCACGTGCTGATCGTTCTTGAACAATCAACTGCTGAACGACACTCTTTAAATCTTCTACAATATCCTCTTCGGTTTTCCCTAAAGTTATTTGGTTAGAAATTTGAAAGATATTCCCCAAAGCTTCGCTACCTTCACCGTATATTCCTCTAACCACTAATCCTAACTGATTGATTGCAGGAATGATTCGATTCATCTGTTGTGTGATGACTAAGGATGGCAAATGCATCATGACAGATGCTCTCATCCCAGTTCCAACGTTTGTAGGGCAGCTTGTTAAGTAGCCTCTCTTTTCATCAAAAGCATAATCTACATGTTCCTCGATCCAATCATCTAATCCACTTGCCACTTTAAGTGCTTCTGTCAATTGAAACCCTGGAAATAAACACTGAATGCGAATGTGGTCTTCTTCATTGATCATAATACTAACAGCTTCATTTTCTGAAAGTAAACATGCTCCAAAACTCGCATCTTCTGCTAAATGTGGACTTATCAGATGTTTCTCGACAAGCACCCTCTTTTCAATGGGCTGAAGCTCATTCATTCTCAGCAATTCAAATTTACCAACCGTATCATATATCTGATTAACTAGTGATTTTTCAAATAAATGTATAATCTCACTTGCTTCATCGTTTGTAGAAACAATAGGAAACTGGTACATCTCTATATTACGTGCAAGCCGTATTCGACTGCTTAATACAATATCAGCATCTGGGCCTTCTTGACTCATCCATGGACTAACTGCCTGGTCAATAAATCGTTGAAGTGACATAGCGTTAATGCCCCTCCCTATCTTGATTGTTTAATGAGCCTTCTAATTCTCTTATTTGGTCTCTCAACTTGGCTGCAGCCTCAAATTCTTCCTTAGTTACCAATTCTTTTAGCTCTGCTCTTAATTGCTCGATTTGCTTCTTCACATGGATATTTCCACCAATCCGTTTCGGGATCTTACCAGTATGAATTGTATTTCCACTATGCAATCTTCTCAACACTGGTTCAAGCTGGAGCTGAAAGGTCCTATAGCAGTTTGAGCACCCAAATCTTCCTGCTTTTACAAATTGTTGGAACGTCATTTTACACCGTTCACATTGTAATACTTCCGTTTGTGTAAATGCATTTGTTGCTGTTCCCTTAAAAGATTGTTCAAAGTTAAGTAATCCTTCAAGTAAATTAGTGAAAGAGAAACCAGCCCCCTCTGAAAACATAGAAAGCTCACCTTTTTCCTTTGCACACTGATCACACAAGTGAATTTCCGACTTTTCACTATTTATGATTTTAGTAAAATGCAAAGTTGCGGGTCTTTTTTGACATTCTTGACAAACCACTAGTCACCACTCCCCTAGGCGATTAAAGAAATTCGGATTGGCTATTTATATTTCAATGTATTTAACATCGATATTAGTAGACGAGAACGGAGTTCATCTCTATATGGTAAATTTAACATCAGGACTGAACGGTCTATGACGCTTAACATAATTTTAGCTTCTCTATGAGTGATCATGGCTTCTTCTACAAGCCTAACAATTATGTCCTCAGCATTGCTTTGTGACAATTCCTTATGAATTAACTGCAATATTTGATCAATCAGATGGATTCTATCATGAATTTCAACCTTGACGATTCGGATGTAACCCCCTCCGCCACGCTTGCTCTCAACTATATAGCCTCTTTCCAATGTAAAGCGCGTATTAATAACATAATTGATTTGAGATGGAACGCACTGGAACTTATCTGCTATCTCATTCCTCTTAATTTCGATTGCCTTGTCCCTGCTAACATTCAATACCTGCTTTAAATAATGTTCAATAACATCAGATATATTTCTCACTCAACCCCCTGCCCTTCTGACTTTGACTATCTTTGACTATAATAACATTATATAAAGACCTACATGAATTTTCAACTATCAACACTTAGTCTAGAACTATCCTTGCCAAAAAACGATCAAAACATAATGATTTCATTTTAACTTTGTAAAATTATGTACTCCTTTAATTAAAAATAACTGTTCAAGTAAGTCGACTTGATTATATGCATTTAAATTAAACGAAATTATGGTTTGATCTTGCTGGCAAACAATATTTGTGATTTTCCCATTGAATTCATTAATACATTGTATGACCTTAAATAGCTCTTCTCTTACTGATATACTTACCTTTAGGTAATCTCTTCTTCTTCTCTGTAAGAAATGATTCTCGAACTTATTTAGGGCTATAAGAATGACCAAAATGATAAAAGTTGTAATAATAGCAACAGAATAAAGGCCTACACCGATAATTAAACCTAATCCTGCTACCACCCATATAGATGCTGCAGTTGTTAGTCCTCTTACTGTCGAATCCTTCACTAATATTGTTCCTGCACCGAGGAACCCAATACCACTAATCACATAGGATGGAATCCTTGCTGGGTCAAATTGTATATGTTCATTATCTAGAAAAGGTTCAAACCCATACAATGAGAGAATCATCATAAGACAAGAACCTACACCAACTAATAGATGGGTTCGAAATCCTGCTGGATGTTGATTAACCTCTCTCTCTATTCCAACTAATCCACATAATAAAACGGCTAACAACAACCTCCCCACAATGATTGGAAGTTCAGGATGAAGCGTAATATTCATCATCAAAATTGCCCCCTTCTCTATTCTGTGCTTTATCAAAGGGTATAGAGATTGGGGAAATAATATGCTATACGATAAAAAGATGACCTATGAAATGCAGAAAGGCAACGCTATGAATGAGCTACTTTCGCATTAATGATCTTGTTTTTTTACTAACTAATGAGTTCTTTACGTAATTGTTTACTAGAAAACCGAAGGCTTCACTGAAATCGCAGCGTTATGTGTCGAAACTCAGTTTTATGCGTCAACCAAAAGACATCTGCCTAAAAAGGCGTATATTATCACGAGTGTTGATTAACCAATAAAACCCAAAAAAAGTATACCAAAAAGGACACCTTTCTTGTAGAATGATGTTTGCTGACAAACAAACTACAGAAGAGGTGCCCTCTTGAAGAAGAATAACACATTCCACAATTTGTTTCAAAAAATTGTTTCAGAAGAAGAAATAGCTTCTATTCAGGATGCCATCGGCTACAAAGATACAGTTTAAACTTGATGTTGTAACACTTATTAATTACCTGCTCTGTGCTTCAATGAATGAGCTCAAAAGTTATCGAGAATGCGCTGATGTAGGCGACCAGCATCGACTTCCAAAGATTAATCATTCCACTCTCTCAAAAAAGGGTGGTCATTTGGACTACAACATCATGAAGAAATTATTCCATTTAGTTGTGTCTAAATGCAATCTTGGTGACACGTCGATCACTAAAGATTTCAAAGGAGCTTCTCTTGGTAGACTCCACCACGATCACAGTGGGAAAGTCACGACTTCCTTGGGCCCTTTATCACGGAGAGCGTGCAGGAATCAAACTGCATGTCAGCTACTCTCCCCTCACTGAAATGCCCGTTCAAATCGTTGAAACTACAGGACTTGTTCATGATGG
>NZ_JBMERO010000022.1:0-57248 GCF_049310945.1 Bacillus sp. DJP31
TTTCCTTAGTGGTTGGTCGATGTGTACCCACAATGGACTTTCACCACCTAGATAGTTGCCATGCCTGGCACACAATAAAAAGGATGCCACTCACGGCACCCCTTACCTATTCACAATTTTTTTCAAATGCAGCGGTTAAATTATTCATAATATCTTCCATTGAGTGACTTTCAATTTCATGTCTTGGAATAAAATGAACAACTTGTTTACCTTTTAACAACGCCATTGACGGCGAGGATGGCTCATAGCCTTCGAAATATTCTCTCATTGTTGAGGTCGCTTCTTTATCTTGTCCTGCGAATACGGTCACTAAGTGTGAGGGCTTCTTTTCAGAAATAAGTACTGCTTGTGTTGCTGCCGGTCTTGCCAATCCTGCTGCACAACCACAAACTGAATTCACCACTACTAATGTTGTCCCTGCAATCTCACTTATAAATTCTGTAACCTCTTGGCTTGTTGTTAGCTCTTTAAACCCAGCATTCACGAGTTCGGCTCTCATTGGTTTAACCACTTGTTTCATATATTCATCATACGCCATTGACATAAATACACCCCTAATCTTACATTTTCCTATGTAAAAGCATACTACAAGCACTTTGCTTGAAGCAACTTTTAACTATGAATTTCGATTTTCTGTCATTTGCTTCCAAATCGAACCTTTTGCCTCTTCCCCGCCTTCAATACGCTCAATCGCAATCTTAATTTGCATGCTAACCTCAAACTCCGAATCATTTTGAGCTTCTTTCAAGGCTGGAAGTGCGGTTTCGTCACCTTCCTCAAATAAAAACATGGCGGCCCTCCAGCGAATCAGCTTGTTCCGATCTTTTAGGGCTTCAATCATCGGCTGTGTGGCTTTTTTATTACCAATATCAGATAAGCAGTCCCCAGCTGTTCTTCTAACAGTTACAGTTGAATCTTTTAAAGCAAAAAATAACAGAGGTAGAACTTCCTCACTTTTTATCATTCCTAAATATACTGTAGCTTGTCTACGGATAGAAGGTTTTTCATCCTTTAGAGCCTTTGCGAGAACTTGAAGATCCTCCAATGTTGGATTCATTTGTTCTAAGTGGTTATATCGATTTTTCCAATCCTTCTCATCAAGCATTTCTAATGTAACCGGGTAGCTCTTTCGTTGGATTGGACTGCTCTCTTTTGAGTGAGCCTGAGAGATCATTCGATTTAGCCGCTCATCTGAATAAATAGCAGAAATTTCATCAACGACTTCTTTTGCAATTTCATCCATTACCCCATAACGAATGCCTTGTTCCTTCCACTTTCTCTCTTTAACTAAATTTTCAGAAGCACACTCTGATGCCATCGCCGCCTTCATAAATCTTTCTGGCAAGCCTACTCTTTGCTCTGTTGCTCCGTCTGTAATCTTTAACTGCATGGGAATACCACGGAACTGCTGGACAAACACCCTTACTTCTCCGAAAGCATCTTTTGCTTGTATACTGTTGCTTTCATTTGTTTTTTCTTCTCCAAAGACTTCACGAACGCTCGCTAAAATATCCTTCCAATCGTACTTGGAATTACGTTCAATTGCTAGAAAGTCCGCAACATGATAAACACCTTTTACACCTTCAATGTTTAAAAGGTGTTGAATTGGCTCTGGTGCTTCCTCGATATTCTTCTTCGTATAATTATTTCTCTCATGACTCTTTAGTTCTTGGTCTAATAAGACCTTCATTGTATTCGGACTAGGAGTTGGCTCAATAGATTTAATGTTCATGACATTTCCTCCAGTATCTTTAATATAAAAATAGTAACATACGAACAATCACGATTCCATTTATGGGTATTTTGCGTTATTTCAACTTGTAACAAGATTGCACGAAGGATTCTGTCATATTTTGTTTGCCTTTTAAATATCGATAACATAGCTAGATATTTTAAACACCTAGATATTCACCAAGGAGGGTACACCATGAAAAAACGGAATGGAGTTGGGGAAGCACTATTCATTACAACAGTAGCTGCTGGCATTGTCTTAATGTCTCCTGAACAAACCCAAGCATCTGAAGCCCAACCATTAATGTCCAACCAGGAAACCTTTAATACGAACCAAGTTCTTAGATATGGTTATAAAGGTCATTCAGTAACGTCTCTTCAACTTGAGCTAAAAGCACTTCAGTTCTATACAGGTAAGGTAGATGGGCATTTTGGTCCGGCTACTCAGTCTGCCGTAAAGGAATTTCAATTTGTTCATCATATAAAGGTTGACGGGATTGCTGGACCAACTACCTTGAACCGATTATTTTTCTCGACTGATACAATAACGTATCAACAATTTACTTCGAGTAAGCTCTTAAGTGGAGATAAAGGCGAACAAGTAAGGCAGCTTCAAGAAAAGTTAAGCAAGCTTGGATATTACGTTTATAGTATTGATGGTAGCTTTGGACCTCTAACTAAAGGGGCAGTGACGGACTATCAGAATAAGTATGGAATTCCTGTAGATGGTGTTGCAGGTCCGGCTACATTAAAGCACTTGTTTTCAAATCAAAATGTAAAGGGTAAAACGATCGTTTCAAAAACGGTAAAGAAGCAGAGTTCTTATTCAGTCGATACCTCGCTTATCAAGCATGCTACACAATTAGTTGGAGTACCCTACAAATGGGGTGGTACTTCTGCAAATGGATTTGATTGCAGTGGTTTTTTGCAATTTGTTTTTTCACAAAAAGGGTTCTCCATTCCAAGAACAGTTAGTGACATTTGGAACTCCGGCGTTGGAGTGTCCAAACCAAGTGTTGGCGATCTAGTCTTTTTCCAAACTTATAAAAAAGGACCATCTCACGCTGGAATTTATTTGGGAGACGGTAAATTTATTCACTCTGGTTCAAAAGGTGTAACCATTAGTCAAATGAATATTTCCTATTGGGAACAACGATATCTTGGGTCAAAAAGAATTGTTCAATATAATTAAGAGGTCAAAATACTTAAAAGTAGCATTGAGTATCAATCAATGCTACTTTCTTCATGATTTAAATTTGTTAATGCATCTATATCATTTATGTTTTGAAACACTTTGGAATCAACCATTAAATCCGTTTCGTTTACATATCGTACGTTTACCTCTTTTAGTAATGACATCAGCCGAAAACTCTTGCTAAGTAAGAGTTCTTTTATTTTGGGGTAAATGGAACAATGGTATAAACCAACTAGTGGCTGCACCCTACCCTCTATCACGGGTATAATGGCCTGTATAGCTTCGTCCCGTTGAGTAAGGAGCTCCGTAATCACAAGATTTTGGATAGCTGGAATATCACAAGACAAAACCATATACCAATCTGCTTTCACATGCTTCATTGCGGAGAAAATACCAGCCATTGGACCATTTCCTTGAAAAAGGTTATCATCTACTATGACGGGTAGATTTGTGGTCATCTTAAATCTGTCAACTAAGGAAGGGTGACTTACAATAACTTGTGTGTTTGTTACCTCTTCCAATGCTTTGAACGAATACTCCCAAAACGGAACTTCTTTAAATTGGGCAAATGCTTTTGGTGCCCCGAATCTCCTTGACTCTCCACCTGCAAGGATTACTCCACAAACATCATACTCCAAGCTAAAACCTCCTTTAAGAAAAGCGCAAGAGCCTTGTTCAGACCAGGCATAGCAAATGAATGTTCTCAAGCCATAAAGGCGCTCTTTGCCTTTTTGGCTTGAGATTATTTGACCTCGAGGGGCTAGGCGTTGGAGCTAGACATAGACCCTGTTTGAACAAACTTATACTTTTGTATCTTTTAAAAAAGACTTCTAGTCACCTAGAAGCCCATCTCTTGAACTATTGTTCATCTAATTCTTCAATAAGTTCTGATAAGTAAGACCAACGTTCAACAGTCTCATTTAATTCCTGCTTTAGCTTTCGTTCCTTATCCATCAAAGATGAGATCTCTCCATAATTGGAACCTGCTTCAGCTATTTTCTTTGAAATGGTTACTAGTTCTGCTTCAAGACTTGAAATTTTGTCTTCAATACCATCCCAATCCTTTTGTTCTTGAAAAGACAACTTCCTTTTTTTTGTTTTTTCCTCTTTTTCAACTATTGGTGTGACTTGCTTTCCTTTTCCAGAAGTAGCTTTTTCATCCGCTTTTTTCTTTTCCAAGTAGTCGCTATAGCTACCAAAGTAGGTAGACACTTTCCCTCCACCTTCAACAATTAACAGTTGCTCTACGACCTTGTCTAAATAGTATCGATCATGGGAAACGGATATAACTACGCCAGGATATTGTTCTAAATAATCCTCTAAAACCGTTAAAGTTTCCGTATCCAAATCATTCGTAGGTTCATCCAGTAATAAGATATTCGGCTCTTCCATTAATATTTTAAGTAGATACAGCCTTCTTCTTTCACCACCAGAAAGCTTACCTATTGGAGTCCCGTGAGTAGATGGTAGAAATAGGAATCGTTCAAGCATTTGAGATGCTGAAACAGAAGAACCATCCTTTACTTGAATAACGGAAGCCGATTCTTTTATATAGTCTAGCATCCTTTGACCAAGATCCATTTCCTCATTTTCTTGCGTGTAATAGCCTATTTTTACGGTTTGACCAATATCAATATGACCACTGTCCGGTGAATAAATTCCTGCAACCATATTTAACAAAGATGATTTGCCGGTACCATTCTTCCCAATGATTCCAATTCGGTCATGAGGCTTTAATAAAAAGCTAAAGTTTTCTATAATTTTTTTCGTTTCGAATGATTTGGAGACCTTGTCAAATTCTATAATCTTCTTACCTAATCGATTACTGTTCAAGCTTAAATCGACTTTACCCGTTTTTTGAGGAACATCTACTTGGTCAAGTTGTTCAAAGCGCTGTATTCTTGCTTGCTGCTTCGTAGTTCGAGCTTTAGCACCTTTTCTAATCCATTCCAGCTCTTTTTTATAAAGCTGTTCATGCTTATGCCATGACTTTTGGTCCTCTACCATTCGAATTGTTTTTGCCTCTAGGTAATAAGAGTAATTACCTTTATAGGTAAACAGCTTCCCTTGATCTAATTCAATAATGCGATTGGCCACACGATCTAGGAAATAACGATCATGGGTCACAAACAATAAAGAACCCTGGTATTTACTAAGCCATTCTTCTAGCCACTCAATTAATTCTGCATCTAGATGGTTGGTTGGTTCATCTAAAATCAGGAGATCTGGCATTTCAATGAGACACTGTGCAAGAGCTACCCTCTTCTTTTGACCACCTGAAAGTTCTTTAATGACTTGATTAAAATCAGTAATACCTAGCTTTGTTAAAATAGCCTTGCCATTCGCATTCGCATCCCAAGCACCCAGTGTGTCCATTTCTTGCTGCAGGGCGTATAAAGTATCTAATAATTGTTCATCTGAAGGTCTTTCTTCCAAATCTATAAGAATCTTTTCATAGTCTCTTACGACAATGTTAGTTGGTGTATCTTTATAAAATAGCTGCTCGATCACGGTAAGGTCATCTTTTTGGTCAGGGTGCTGAGATAAAAAAGTAATGGTGTAATCCTTGGAAGTCACAACATTACCACTATCTGGGGTCTCAAATCCTGCAATTATTTTTAAGAGAGTGGATTTACCCGTACCATTTACCCCAATAATTCCGATTCGTTCTTGTTCAGTAATACTAAATGAAATATCTTGAAATAATTTCTTTTCTACGTATGTTTTAGAAATATGCTCAACTGTCATCATTTTCATGCTTGTCCATACCATTCCTTCATAAACTGATTTATAAAATTTTCCATATATTCATGTCTTTGCTCCGCTATTCTTTTAGCGGAGTCTGTATTCATTAAGCTTTTCAGCTTAAGCAATTTTTCATAAAAGTGATTGATTGATGTAGATTTCCCATTTCGATACTCGTCTTTAGTCATGGTATCTCTAGCTGGTAAGTTTGGGTCGTGCATGATATCACCAATAGATCCAGCATAAGCGAATGTTCTAGCTATCCCAATTGCACCAATAGCATCCAAACGATCTGCATCCTGTACAACTTTTCCCTCAATTGTAGAAAGTAACGTATGATTCCCACCTTTAAAAGACATATTTTGAATAATCGTCAAAATATGCTGTTTCACGGATTCCTCTAATTTACATACTTCTAGCCATTCTGCAACCTTTTTCAAACCAGCTTCTTCTGACACATTGAGTTTTTCATCGGCTACATCATGCAAAAGAGCTGACATCTCGACAACAAACAAGTTAGCCTCTTCTTGTTCTGCAAGCATTCTTGCTAAATTATGTACTCGAACGATGTGCCACCAATCATGACCACTTGCATCATTCTCTAAAATTTTCTTAACAAATTCCTTTGTTCTCTCAATCATTTCGTCCATACATAGCTCCTTTAATCACAGCAAGTATATCTATTTTACCACTATTTCTGGGTAAAAGCTGATTTTACCTGCGGACAACTGGCAATATGCCTAGTATGACATATGCTGATGTATACGAACAACATCATGTTCAAGGAATTTTCCCCATTAGGAGCGATGTAGGATGAATTCAAATAGAGAGATTGGAACGGCATGGTTTGGACGACACGTCGTGATTATTAGATGTATGCCTTACACAAATCAATTGATCGGGATGCACACAAGCTTACATGCACCGACTGAACCCCCGTCTGTCTATTGTGCAGAAACATTATCACAATTTTTCAGTATCGGCTATACTCCTATTGGAACGTACACGGTTTCAGCTTCCGAAGTGCAATATGTTCTTATTAAATAAATTTTCCTTATTCTACTTGTACCAGCTTATTCCAATCGTGTTCGCTCCTGCATGCACACAAACAACAGCTCCAAGTGGACAAGTACTAATTGTGAGATTTGGATATAGTTCTTGAATCTTTTGTTTCCAAGCATCAGCCACTTCGGGATATCTACCATAAATCAAAGTAAGTTCCTTAATTGTAGGATGATTGGACAAGGCCGTCGTAAAAATATCAATCATTCTTTGTTCAGCCTTTTTCTCAGTTCGTACTTTTTCTGATATTTTCAATTCGCCATCATTTAAGGCTAAAATTGGTTTAATTTTCAAAGCGGATCCTATTAAATATTGAGCACCATTCATTCTCCCACCGCGGTGTAGTTGTTCGAGACTCCCAATCAATACATATGTTTCATGCTGATTTGCCAAAATTGTTAAATCCTTTACGATATCGTCGAAACTTTTATCTTCGTGCTGAAGCTCTAATCCTCGTTGAATGATCTTACCCATTGGTAAAGATATGACTCTAGAATCAATAACTTCAATCGGAAAATCAACCATATTTGCTGCTTGTACACTAGTAGAATACGTGCCACTTAGCTTGCTTGAAACATGAACAGCTATGATTGCGTCATAGTTCGTTTTTAATGATTCATAAAGCTCTACAAATGTCCCGACAGCTGGTTGGGAGGAGGTAGGTAGCTTTGATGAGGCTTCAAGCTTTTGAAAAAATTCATCCGGTTCTAAATCTATTCCATCTCTAAACTCTTCTCCATTAAACATAATAAGCATCGGAACACTATAAATATCTGGATGGTTCCTATATTTTTCATCTAAATTAACTGTACTATCAGTCACCCACGCAATTTTCATAAAAAAACCCCTTTTTATCAAATTATACAGAATCTTCTTTAAATATTCATCACAGTAATATAAATTTATAATTGATAGACTGAGTACTACCTAATATATTGTTTGCTATGAGTATTGATTACATAATTAGAGCATTGGAGTTGTTAATTATGCACCTATTTCATTTTAGTGAAGATTCTTCCATACGTATTTTCCATCCTCGCCCACACCCAACGCATCCAAACCTGCCAAATTTGGTATGGGCAATTGATGAAGATCGTTCTCCTATGTATTTAGTACCGAGAGATTGTCCGAGGATTGCTTACTGGCCTGTCCATAGTACTTCCCTTAGAAGACAAAGAGCTTTTCTATAACCAAACATCTGCAAAGATGATTATCACTGTGGAGCAGCGTTGGTTCCAGACCATTCGGTCTACCTCATTAACACAGTATACTTTTTTGAGTTCCTTATTTTCAAACTTTGATGAAGGTGCTGGCTATTACACTTCAACTAAAACAATCAATCCTGTGAAAGTAGAACAGCTACATAATTTACTAGACCACTTAACTTCTAAAGATGTGGAAGTTAGGTTTACTCCCTCTCTCAAACCTTTAAGCCAATGGCTTCTTGGTCAAAGCTACCACTTTTCAATGATTAGAATGAGAAATGCAAAATGAAAAGCTGTCAAGGATGCTTGACAGCTTTTATGTATTAAATAGAAAATTTTGGGCTTGCTGTCGGATCTGGGTGTTTATCTACCGCTAGAAACTGACTGGCTGTTGGATCTGGGTGTTTATCTACTGCAAAAAATTGATTGGCTGTTGGATCTGGATGCTTATCTACTGCAAAAAATTGACTGGCTGTTGGATCTGGATGCTTATCTACTGCAAAAAATTGACTGGCTGTTGGATCTGGATGCTTATCTACTGCAATCATTTGACTGGCTGTTGGATCTGGGTGCTTATCTACTGCAATCATTTGACTGGCTGTTGGATCTGGGTGCTTATCTACTGCAATCATTTGACTGGCTGTTGGATCTGGGTGCTTATCTACTGCAACCATTTGACTGTCTGTTGGATTTGGGCGCTTATCGACATTTGTTAAATTAGTAAAGTCTTTCACCGTCATTGGAGACGCTAGGAAAGCTAATAAAATAAATACGTGTAGATATACATTCGAAATTGATTTTTTCATATAACTTCTCTCCTCTTAATTTATATATTATTAACTCTCTTTAAAGCATCATTAGAAACCCTTAAGTAAGTACTAGCCTGTTTATATTTATAACCTTTTTCAAAATACTTCGCTAAAACATCAGAATAATCTGCCACATACTTATAATTTTTATGCTTCTCAAAGTATGGTATTACAAGTTCTTTCAAGAAATCTTCAAATTCAATTGTGCTCTCAGTCATTAAATATTGGTATGTTTTAAAGTGATAAAAGTATTCTTTGGTCTCTTCACTTCCTGTTAATTTCTCTAAACCCTTACTCACCCATTTCAAACCGTGTTTAAATTCTTTTTTATTGTAGTACTCTTTAATAATGGCATGAATTGTAGGGAAAGTTTGCTTGTAATTAACATCTTCATGAAAGGCGATACTTTTTTCATAGTGTTTAATTCCAAGTTCTGTTTTCCCTTGAATAGAGTATAGATATCCTAAATTGTGATGAATGAAGCCTTTTAAATTAGAGTTATCGAGTGTGTTTGCAATTTTATCTGCCAACAAATAGCTCTCTTCTGCTTTATTTAACTCGTCACTTCTTCTGTATGATATTCCTAAAAGAATTTGACATTCTGCACTTCTTTTGTAGTTATAATGAGCTTGATAAATAGCTAGTGCCTGATTTGTATAGTTTATACATAGTGTAACTTTCCAGAGCTGGCTAGTTGTTAAACCTAGGGAGTAATAAAGATCTGCTTCCTCCCATTTTTCAAACACACTTCTTAAAAGAATGCTTTCTGCTTTTTTATAGCAATTATAAGCATCGTTATATTTTTCTATAATGTAATCATGTAATCCAGTAAATTTATACAAATAATAATTTAATTCCTCCGTAAATATATCTGCTATTTCATTCAATTTTTCTAATGTTTTCATAGCCTCATCTAATTTACGAACTTGTAAAAAATACCTAAGTTCAAATAACATAAAATAAACAAGAGATGATGAATCTCGTGATCTCTCCATCTGATCTTTAATCTTTGGGTATAAATTCTCTGCCTCTTCTGTTTCACCTGAGATAATTAACTTATACCAATCCTTCAACTCCTCTATAAGCAACGGCTCTTCTTCGTCTAGGAATCTAATGCCTAGTCTTTCACAGAGACGATCAACAACATCGAGACTTGGAAGGCTTTGATTGTTTTCTATTTTGGATAAGTAGGATATGGAGATAACGCCACTAGCTAGTTCGTCTTGTGTTTTGTTTTGCTGGATCCTAAAGAATCGTAAACGATCTCCAATTTTCATTTTCATCAACTCCACTGCGATTCTATTTTACTATATGATTACATTCTCTATTTAAATTCATTTTCCTGCTAATTCGATGTTGGGAAAATAGGGGGTCAAAAACACGAATGATTCGTGTTTTTAGGTACCTACTTTCCCAACATTTGAAGTTTTATTGATATAATCTGTATTTTTTTGTAAAAAGCGACTAATTTAAGATCGCAATGGAGAAATCTTGAGGTCCTGAAGGCACATTATAGGCATCAACTTCAATGGTATATGTCCCCTTTTCTGAAAGTGAGACAAACACATTTTCAACATTGTTTTTGGAATCCCAGTTATTATTGTATGGACTAGTGAAATCATTACCCACAAAAACTTTCCCAGTTGGTGATGTAATAATTAAATCAAGGTCATTAACTAGAGTAGTAGCTGCAGTAGTACTACCAGGATAATCGGTCCAAACAAGGGAAATTTTCAACTGATCTGTACCATCTGCTGCAAATGTAAAGCTAGCTTTTTCACCCGTTCTTAAAGCACTCGTTTCATTAACGTAAGCAATATTTAGTGAGCGATCTAACGAAACTCGACCCCATCCTTGGTTATTACTAGGGAATCCTTGACCAACATCAACTGCTCCTGCTACAAGAGCCGCCTTAATCAAAGATGGCTTAGGTGTTACCCCCCTTGTGTCCATAAAGTGCTCACGTAATAATGCCACACTTCCCGCAACTATTGGCGTTGCCATAGAAGTACCACCCATGTACGCATACTTACTGCTATAGTTAGCCCAGAAAGAAGAATCCGGAGCTAGAGATGATCTTGCGGAAAGAATGTAAGTACCCGGTGCCATAATGTCAGGCTTGATACGTCCGTCCGTTGTAGGTCCTCTTGAAGAAAACGTTGCCACATGATTTTGGTTATCTGCATTGGTACCAAAGCTTGGGCGATAATTTTCAGTTGCACCAACTGTAATTGAATTTTTCGCAGTACCTGGAGCACTAATCGTACGAGTACCAGAGCCCTCGTTTCCTGCTGCAAACAATAGAGTCATATCGTTGTTCCAAACATATTCATCTACTTGTCTAGAATCTATTGTGTATGCACCGTTCACGGGTGAACCCCAAGAGTTTGTATGAATTCTTGCTCCTGCATTATATGCTTGTGAGAAGAGAGTCTTTAAATCACTAGGTAAGCCACCAAGGCCACCTGAGCTATCCATAATAGATTGGAAAATTAGATTTGCTCTAGGTGCCATCCCTTTTGATAATGTTCCATTTCCAAGAACAGAACCGGCGACGTGAGTCCCGTGACCATTTGGATCATTCGAGTTATTCGTTCTTCCCCATGCATAAATGTTGGAGATATGACCTCTAAATGCTTCATGCATCGTACTATCATTCTTGCCTGTATCTAGACCAGTGTCCGCAACAGCTACCGTCTGCCCGAGTCCATCTAATCCATAAGTAGTTTTCAATGTATTAACACGGATTATTTTAGCTGCTTCATCATTCATCAGCTTATACTCAGAATCCTTTGAAACAAATGCTACATCGTTCCTAGAAGCATATTGAATCAGTTCATCAAGGCCTTTCGCTTGAATCTTTTCTTTCTTTCCTTTGACTGTTTGAATGGTTGCTTTGACTAAGGCTGATGTTCCTTGTTGAACGAGTTGAGGATCAAATTTGTAGAGTGGTTTAAGTGCCTCGACTGTTTCAACGTTTTGTATGTTTTTTATAGTAGTTAAATTAACTCCTTTTGTATCTACGATAAAAGCATAATCTGGAATATAATCTCCCATAACTACACCCGTTGACACTAAGGCTTGCTTTTCTTTTTCTGTGATCGGACCACTAAATTGAACGACATAAAGAGAGTTGTCAGCTGGTACCTTTTCTAGTTTCTTTTGAAGTCCTTTAGGTAGTTTAGAAAGACTGTCTTCAATAAGAAATCTGGCTTTCCCATATGACCCTTTTTTGTTCTCACTTTGCGTGGATTGTTTCACCTCAACAAATGTCAGTTCTCCATTTGAGGCTGTTGTATTGTTTGGACTTGCAAATACTAAGGATGCCATTAGTGCCGCTGTTGTTAAGGTTGCGAAGATTGCATTTTTTCTCTTGCTCATCTTTTCACTCTCCCCAATTTTTAATTCTCATCATCTACTTCTTACTGTAACAGAGTTTGAATATTTTGAGTATTGGTATAATTGGGGTCAAAAACATGCGATTAGAGGTCCTTTTCCCCACCTATTTTCCCAATACGAAAAGTTTGAATATGTGCTATACTAATTTGTTAAACAAAAAAAGCACGAGATCACTCTCGCACCTTCACCACGCTTATCTTAAAAATGGTTTGATTTTGGGAAATACCTTTACTGCGGTGTTAAAGAATACATCCTGATGGTATTCTACTGGTATAATTTCTCGAATAAATTCAATGTAAGGCTTAATTGGGGTTAATGGCCAATCCGTGCCAAACAAAAACTTCTCGTAATTGTTCGTGAAGGTCAATGCATGAAGGAGGTGGTCGAAAAACCTTGATTGCTGCAGGCGTCTTATGTCCCCATTCGCTCCGACAACTAATCCTGATAAATCAGCGAAAACATTGCTGTTTTTATAGACAACCTCTGCTCCGTCTAAAACCCAAGGATCCCCGAAATGAGCCATCATAATTTTCATATCCCGATGCTTGACTGCCACTTCATCAATGGCCAAAGGGTGGGAGAAACGAAGTCTACCACGCTCAGAATAGGTATCTCCTGTATGAAAAACAACAGGAACCCCATATTCCTTTGCTACTTTATAGACAGGCTCATACACCTCGTCATATGCGTAGAATGGATAATAGCCTAAATAGATTTTTATTCCTACACACTCTGGCTTATCAAGGTCGTTTTTCAACGCTTCCAAAGATCCCTTATCAAGCTTAAAAGGATTAATCCCTGCAGCATAAACAATATTTTTTGGTATCTCACTTGATAAATCAATCCCCATAGGGGACAGGGAAGCGGAGTCTGGAAACCCCTCCCCATCTGTTTCTGTAACCCCCATGGCAATTCCTAGGACCACATTATTTTCCTTAAACTCCTTTTGAATACCCTCAAAAGAATAATCAACCTTTGAAATGTCCTGTGCGGTATCATGGAAGCTTCTTATATCTGAATAATGAATATGTGCATCTATAATCTTCATTTTATCCCTCATTAAACGTGATCCTTTGTAGCTGTTTCACTTCGTCTTTCGTTACTATCGTATCAAGAGCAACAAAGAAAGTGGGTGATGATAGCCACTCTTTACCATCCGCTAAGTGAAGCTCTCTCCAAATGGACATTGACTGAACCTCTTTGTTGACATATGATTCGATTTCCAGAGCTTCTCGATCCGCCACAATTTGGAGAATATGCTCATCTTTGGTTGATCCAACTAACACATGGTCACAAAGACTTGACGCAAACTCCGTCTTGCCAGCGACATACCTCTCTTTTTCTCCATTACTCTTAATCCAGCCTTGATCCATTGTTTCTCCTGGCATAAAAGCACATTCTGAATACCATTTTTTATAATGAAGATAGGCTCCAGTGTTTTGTATAAACTTCGTGGCATATGCAACAATCGGAACACCAGGTAGCATGACATAATATTGTTCCATTCCAAGACCTTTATATTCTTCATTTTCCGCAAAGATTGTGGAGATCTTGATTCCTTTCCACTCTTTTTTGAATGAGTCGATTAGAACGGCCTCAGAAACAGTCGACTTCTCTTTTGCAAAGGATTTATGGTTGATTCCTTCGAAGCTTGTACGGATTCCTCCACTCCATGGATTCCACCACGACTTCGGTTGTAAATTCGGGAATGATGAATGCAGCCATTCCTTTCCAAAAGCTGATAAAGAAAATAGGGCAGGATAAAAAGATTCAGCAGCAGCAATAGACAAATGACCGTTAGAAGCTTTCCATTCTTCATGCCCATCTTTATATTCCTTCTGAATAGTAATTTCGTCCTTACTAGGATTAAAAACTAGCGTCCGCTTTGAAGATTGAGTCCCGTTAATTTCATAATTCGCAAGAGCAAATGAAAGTGGCGACACGGCTTTTTGAACAATAGCTGATGACTTTCTAACCTCGTCTTGTAATGAATAGGAGTTACATAGAACCTTTTCCTGTTCATTTGACAATTCAACCGTTCCTTGAAAAAAACTAGACTTCTTATCTTGTAAACTTATTTCTATTTCCTGATCATTTACAGCTAAAGCGGTTAACATTAAATCCTCTGCTGTAGCTACTCTATCCATTTTTCTCTTATTGGCAAAATCTCTAAATTCTTCCCATGATTGGTATGCGCCAAAAGATAGGTAAACGGGGTCTGTCTTGAATTCAGTTCCCGAGGGTAGGATGCCAAGCTCATGCTCTACGTACATATACCAGGTTTCAAAGCTAACCTTAGAGCTTTTTGGCCAGCAAATACCATGTGCATATGGAGAATGTCTAGAAAACAACCAGTTCTCAGTTAAATCCTTACTGTCCCATAGTCCGTATTCTGCACTTGCTTGTTCATTTAGCTCTACTACTTGGTTATTTGAGGCAAAAACTGGTTTATAGAGTTCATGATAGATGGGTTGATACACCCAAATAGGTTGATCTGTTTCACTGCTACCGTTATTTCTGACGATGTACGACTGCTCAAGCAATCCTTCTGCATAAAGCTTTGAAACACTTACAAGCTCAGTATTCGGAAAATCATTTGATACGTAAGTAGCGTTTAAAACCATTGCCCCTTCTTGATTTTCGTATTGAACAGATTTCGGTTTTCTCTTTGAGAATTCACTTGAATAGGGCTTACCAAGCTTAGGGAAGAGACCAATGGTTTTCTGCGTATCCTTTGTTTTCCTTCCTGCAACAAGTTCATTATCAAACTTTCTCAAATACAAGTGATATAAACCATTATAAACATGCCAATAGTCATCACATTCACCATGGAATTTTGCTCCGATTCCTTTAAAGCCCATACCGAGTTGTTTTTTAAAATGAAGAATTTCCCCGGATTCTTTTACAACTCTAAATGAAATCAAAGGTTCGTAGAAACCAAATTTAATTAGCTTGTAGGTAATCGGAATGGATACTTTACCTTTTTCCGGAATGAACATCTCAAAGCTACTTTTATCTAAAGTAAGAATTTCATTCTGTGGTAAATGGAAAGTAAAGCAGGCACCCTCGTCAAAATTGTTCTCCATATTTATATAGAATGTTGCAGGCACATCTAAATAGCATTGTGACCCAGGTACCACAGCCGTTACCTTAGCAGGTAGTTTTGGCAAAATTCCCATTGAGAATGCAGCCTTTTTACCATTGATCGTAAGATTCGTTTTTACAGAAGGATGGGTTCTCCAGTTACTTTGCTCCTCATCTAGTCCCTTCAGACTAAAAGTAGCTTCCACAATTGATTCCCCTTCCACTTGTATAGACTGCTGATAAGGAAACTCGACAAGTTTATGGTTTTCCCCTTGAAAATCAATGTTTAGTGCCTTACCCGTTTTGTTTTTAACAAAGTACCGAACGGTATAGCTAGAATCACACACCAGCTTAAAATCCTCCACTTCAGCTGATAGGAGATAATCATTCGTCTCAATTAGACGCAAGCCTCTTCCTGTCCGTTCAAATTCCATACGTAAAAAGTCCTGATCGTTTTCCCACTTGTATTCATAATAAGCAAATTCGTTTTCTTTTCGACCATCTGGTGCTACTTCTATCACTCTAGTACTAGCATCATACCAATTTGTACGCTGGAAAAAATCTTGGACAGCCTCCGTATTTAAAACGGTTGGCATAAAGTTCATCAAATGAGTGACATCATCACGATCCTCCCAGAAAAAGCCGCACTTCTTGTATAGAGGAACAGCCTTTGTGTTACCTGGCCATGTGTAAAGATCCAGTCTTGGCCACCCTAATTCCACGGTCCGCTCTAAAGCCTTTAGAACAAGTAGCTTTCCAATCTTCAACCCGTGATAATCTGTTCTCACATTTAATAATGGGATGTAAAGTGCTCCGGAATCTTCTCTATATTCGCATAATCCACAATACCCGACCACTTTTTCCCCGTCCATAGCTAAATAGAGGTTTAGATTACTAGAGTTCGCTTCCTGCGTTCGGACCTTTTCCTCGGTCGTAACATGGGAATCTCCGCCCCATCCCTCTCGACTAAGATTCCACATCTCAGCAACTCCGCCAGCCAGCCCTTCGTGATACTCAACGATTTCAATTTTCTTGCTTGTCTGTTCCATTTTGACCTCCGTTATGATCTCTTTTCTACGTTTCAATCTTCCTATCCCCTTCAATTTTCATAGATTCGTTTTTAACACTTGTGTTAATCATTTTGCATCTCCTCCTTTTTAGAATGGTTTTAGAAATCCATAGTCGTATCGATTACTAGAAAAATATGGTTAAATAACCACACCTCCACTATAAAGGAGGTTTATCTTTAATGTAAAGGAATTTTCAGAATTTATTACAGAAAAAAAGAGACCGTTTTGGCCTCTTTTTTACTGGTGAAGTAGGTTTTCAATTTGTTTTTTTATAGATAATGGACTGGTTGCTGGAGCGAATCGTCCCTCCACTTTTCCTTTTTTATTAATGAGAAATTTGGTGAAATTCCATTTAATGGACTTTAATCCAAGAAAACCTTTTTCTTGAGCGGATAAGAATTGAAAAAGCGGATGTGCGCTCTCTCCATTTACATCAACCTTTTCGAACATCGGGAAAGTCACCCCATAATTCAGCTGGCAAAACTCTTGTATATCCTGATTTGTTCCAGGATCCTGATTCATGAACTGATTACATGGGAATCCTAGGATAGTTAAACCCTGATCCTTGTAAAGGTCAAATAGCTGTTGCAACTCATTAAATTGAGGCGTAAACCCGCAATTACTGGCAGTATTAACAATCAATAAAACGTTACCTTCATACTGACTTAAAGAAACCTCTTCACCCTTTATATTCATGGCCGAGAACTGATACACTGACATGACGCAACCCCTTCCTACCTCCACTTTAAATCATTGGATTCCAACTTAGCTATTTTTAACTCTTTTTTGAATGTTTTTGAGGTGACTTTATCTTTTGCTTCACAGGCTTTGGTTTTTTATCGGTCCATTCACCATTATGAAGAGTCATCTTTTCTAGGGAAAGAGTTAATTTTCTATCAAAGGCTAGTAACGATTTCTCTTCGTTAGCAGTAACGATGGAAACGACGGTTCCAGAAGCTCCCATACGGCCTGTTCGACCTGATCTGTGGACGAATTGATCAATGGATTCAGGAATATCTAAGTGAATGACATGAGTAACACCTTCAATGTCTAGTCCTCTAGAGGCTACATCTGTTGCCAATAGGAGTTGATATTTCCCTATTCTGAATTTCTTTATCGTTGCTTCCCGTTCAGCTTGAGTGGATTGACTAAATAAGACACCCGCCTCAATTTTTTTGTACTTCATCTTCTCGGCTAGTGCCTCTAAATGAAAGGCATCATTAATAAAAGCAATCGCCTTTACATTTGGTTCTGTATATAAAATCTTACGTAAGAAGTCAATCTTCTCTCTTCGTTCACACACTATATAAACTTGCTTAATTTTCTCCTTTAACTCAAAAGAGGTTTCAATCCTGATTTTGACGGGCTCTTTCATAAGCTTTTCTAGCAGCTTACTTGTATTGTCAGGAATAGTAGCTGAAAAAGCCACTAGATGTCGATCTCTTAAAGTGGATTGAATGATTCGATCCACTTCCTTTGTCACTCCTGAACTTATGAGCTGATCTGCCTCATCGAGAACAACTGTTTTTACCTCATGCATTTTAAGTTTTTTTAATTCAATAAGCTCAACTATACGATGTGGCGTACCAATAATAATTTGAGGGTGCTTTTTAAACTTTTCGAGTTGACGTTTAAGGTCCGCTCCCCCAATAAATGAGGCGGATGAAAAGGGACTATCCTTAAGAAACCTTGTCGCCTCTTCATGAATTTGCATGACTAGTTCTTTTGTAGGTGCAACTACGACAGCCTGTGGACTTTTCAAGCTTTCATTCAGTGATTGAAAAATAGGAACTAAATAGCCAAGGGTCTTACCTGTTCCTGGCGGTGATTCAACGATGACATCTTTATTTTCTAGCATGGTAGGTATGGCTTTTTTTTGCACATCTGTAAGGGTAGTAAAACCAGCCTTTTCCCATGCCTCTTTTATATAAGGGTGAAATTGATCCATGTGTTCCATTTGCATTCTCCTAGTTTGTTAGTAACCATTTTGTTGTAGCAACTTAAGTGTATCTTCCATAAAACTGAACATCAACAAAAGATCATCAATATCTTCTTCATATATGACACGATCAAAAGTTATCTTTACCTTAAATTGAACGTCCTTCAGTAATGGGTAAGGTGATAATAGGGTGTACTCCTTATTACGGTCTCCCCATACATTATCCATGATCGTTTGAATCATTTGCAACAGATGTTCTTCTTGCGGGACTTTAACAGTAAACTCAACGTTCGTTGAACATCCTTGCCCTGTTAGATCCGATTTAGCTAATATCTCATTTGATAGCTGATCCAATGTAGAGGTAAGTTCCCACCTACATGTTGAACGAGTTTGATTAGGGAGCTGAAAAAATAGATAGAATTTCCTAGACATAATGGCAAGATCAATCCTATCACTTCTATCAATCACATTTAAACGACCTTCTAGGTCTTGATCATACACGGCGCCTTCAATGACTACTTTTAAATTATCAAAAATTGTAGGATCAAACAAATTTCAGCCCACCTTTACACGTAAATTTCTTTACCTCTAAAACAATCCGACTATTTTTCCGTCATCATCCACGTTCATATTTAGTGCTGCTGGTTCCTTCGGTAAGCCGGGCATTGTCATAACTGAACCTGTCAAGGCCACGATAAAGCCTGCTCCAATGGAAGCCTTAAGCTCCCGAATTGTTACTGTGAAGTCTTCTGGGCGACCAAGCTTAGTAGGATCATCCGATAAAGAATACTGAGTTTTGGCCATACAAACCGGCAGATTCCCCCATCCTTCTTTGTCAAATTGAATCAACTGCTTTTTTGCAGTTGCACTGAATTCAACGTTTTTGGCACCGTAAACACGAGTAGCAATGGTCGTAATTTTTTCCTCAATACTATGGTTTATCTCATATAAAAAGGCAAATTCATTGCGGTCCTCTTTGATAGCAGCCAAGACCTTCTCTCCTAGATCAAGGCCCCCTTTACCGCCCTTTTCCCATACCTCCGTAAGAGATACTCTGACTTGTTTCTCGTTACACCACTGCTGTAACCAATTGATTTCCTCATCGCTATCTGAAATGAAACGATTGATGGCCACAACAAATGGTAAGCCAAAAGCTTGGATCGTCTCTATGTGTTTCTCCAAATTCAATATACCCTTTTGAAGTGCTGACACATTTTCTTCCTTAAGTTCATTTTTTGGTTGCCCTCCATGCAGCTTCAAGGCTCTAATTGTAGCAACAATGACGACCACGCTAGGTTTTATATTTGCTGAGCGACATTTAATATGTAAAAACTTTTCAGCTCCTAAATCAGCACCAAATCCAGACTCCGTTACGACATAATCACCTAATTTAGCTGCCATTTTTGTTGCAAGCACGCTATTGCACCCATGAGCAATATTGGCAAATGGACCACCATGGATGAGCGCAGGTGTATTTTCTAAGGTCTGAACTAAATTGGGCTTTAGAGCATCTTTAAGAAGCATGGCAAGTGCTCCTTCAAAACCTAATCTCTTTACTGTGAGTGGCTTCTTCTCATGGCTATACCCGAAGACGATTTCCCCGAGTCTATGTTTCAAGTCATGAAGATCTGTGGATAAACAAAGCACAGCCATAATTTCTGATGCAACGGTTATATCAAAGCCATCCTCACGGGGAACTCCCTGCGTCGGACCACCAAGTCCTACAATGACCTGTCTTAAAGCGCGATCGTTTAGATCAACAACACGCTTCCATGTGATCCTTCTAGGGTCAATGTTTAATTGATTCCCTTGATGGATATGGTTATCGATAAAGGCCGCTAGCGCATTGTTCGCTGCTGTTATAGCATGAATATCCCCAGTAAAATGAAGGTTTATGTCTTCCATGGGAACAACCTGTGAAAATCCTCCACCCGTCGCACCACCTTTGATACCCATTGTAGGTCCAAGCGAAGGTTCCCTCATAGCAACAATCGCTTTTTTCCCTAATTTATTTAAGGCTTGTCCAAGTCCAACAGTAACAGTAGATTTCCCCTCACCTGCCGTGGTAGGATTAATAGATGTAACAAGTACAATGTGACCATCCTTTTTGTCTTTAAGTCGGTTCATTATGTTTAGACTAATCTTTCCTTTGTAATGACCATATGGTTCTAGTTCCTCTTGAAGAACACCAATACCCTCTGCTATTTCATAAATTTGATTTAACTGGGCATCTTGGGCTATTTCAATATCGGATAAGTCTTTTTTCATCAAAATCCCTCGCTTCTTATATTTATTTCCAAAAACAATTGCCGAAAGTTCTAAATATTTCTATAATGAAATCATGAATTGAAAGTATTGTTAATAGAATCTTTAATAATATCTACATAAAATTATCTTTAACTTAATAATTTTTCATTGTCCATTCATATTTCCATTACAATTATATGATAATTTTATAGTGTACTGGAAATGCAAATGTGCATATCCAAGAAATGTTAGGAGTGAACTTAGTGGCTAAGCGTCCTAAAATCTTAATTTTAACGGCTAGATATGGAAACGGTCATATTCAAGTTGCAAAATCATTAGAAAATAAATGTAAAGAAAAAGGCATTAATGATGTCATCGTTTGTGATCTATTTGCAGAATCTCATCCTATTATAACAGACATTACACAATATCTTTATTTAAAGAGCTTTACAATTGGCCCGCAATTTTATCGCATGTTTTACTACGGTGTGGAAAAAATCCATGATAAGAAAGTAGCAAGCTGGTACAAAAACTTTGGCAAAAGAAGATTATCTTATATTATTGACAAAGAAAAGCCTGATATTATCATAAACACGTTTCCGATGATCGTCGTGCCAGAATTTAGAAAAAAAACCGGAATTGTGATCCCAACCTTTAATGTCTTGACTGATTTTTGTTTGCACCGTATTTGGATTCATAGTGAAATTGATAAATATTATGTAGCAACAGAAGAATTAAAAAAGAAAATGGTTGCCCAAGGAGTCCCTTCATTTAGAATTCATGTTACAGGAATTCCAATTAGAGAATCTTTTGAAGAATCCATTCAGCCTTCTGTCCTTTTTAAAAAGTATGGAATTAATCCTACTAAAAAAGTTGTACTTCTAATGGCAGGAGCACATGGTGTATTAAAGAACACGGTTGAGCATTGCCAAAGCTTACTAAAGGATGAAAAAATACAAGTAGCTGTTGTTTGTGGTAAGAATGAAACATTGAGAGAAGAACTTCATGGTATCGCATCAGCTTATCCAGATCGTTTACATGTATTTGGTTATGTTGAACGAGTTGATGAACTCTTCCGTATTTCATCATGCATGGTTACAAAACCTGGGGGAATTACGTTAAGTGAAGCCTCAGCCATTGGTCTGCCTGTTGTACTATATAAACCTATTCCAGGGCAAGAAAAAGAGAATGCCCAGTTTTTCCAAAGTAAAGGGGCAGCTATTATCGCAAATCGTCCTGAGGATGTTATAACTGAAGTTACCGATTTATTAAAGAACGAACAAAAGCTTGTTGCTATGAAAAGTCAAATGAAACAAATCCATAAAGAGAATTCATCCCAGTCCATTATTGAGGATATTTTATTAGAAAGCAAAATGTACACCAAAAGACAGATTGTTCAGTCTGTCGTATATTAATCATTTTCTAGTTTAATAGATTAAATCATACACATGGAGGGTGCCAGAATGGATACGAGTACCCATATCACGATGGGTTTTGGTTTAGCTGGTTTAGCTTATATAGATCCTTCCATAGCAGCTTCTCCAGAGCTTGCTAGTGCAGTTTTACTAGGTACTGTCATTGGTTCAAATGCACCTGATTTTGATTTTGTATATAAGGTTAAAGGTAATAGTGCTTATTTCCGCCACCATCGTGGATTATCTCACTCACTCCCTGCTCTACCGCTTTGGGCTCTTGCCCTTTCAAGTATAATTTGGATGTTTCATCAGAATGTTAGCTTTTTTCATCTATTTATATGGACATTTTTAGCCGTCATTCTTCATGTTCTATTTGATATTTTTAATGTGTATGGGACACAAGCTGGTAGACCTATTTCAAAAGAATGGCTTGCCTTAAATTGTATCCCACTTTTTGATCCTTTTATCACGGGATCTCATATTGTTGGCTTTATCTTGTGGTATAACGGTTTTCACCCAGGAATTTGTTTTCTACTTATATACGGACTTATATCTATTTATTTACTAGAAAGATATTTTAGTATGAAGCGAACCCTCAACTTTATAAGTCTGCATAGTGGGAAAATAGGCCAGATAAAGTTAATCCCCTCTATGTCATGGATCAATTGGGGATTTATTATCGAAAATGATACACATTACTATGTAGGTTCATTAAAGAATAAAAGAATCGAACTAAAGCATACGTTTCAAAAGCTAGTAGAAGATACTGACATTCTCAAAAAGGCAAGGCAGGATGAAAACGTACAGAATTTCTTGTCTAGCACTAATTATGCTCATCCACTGGTCATCACTAAGCCCCATGGATACGAGGTACGTTGGTTTGACTTGCGCTTTAGATCTAAAAACCACTACCCTTTAATGGCTGTTGTTCAATTGAACAAGGATTTAATCATTCAGTCTTCGTTTACAGGTTGGTTTCACCAGACAGATCAAATTGAGAAGAAATTGTCTTTACAAAAATCAATGTAAAAAGCTCCTGTTCTAGGAGCTTTTTTTTTGAAGAATACTAACCCACATAAATGTTAAAGCTTGCTTTAATTCAGATGGAAGCCCACTCAGAGTTGTCGGTTTGACTTCTCTCTTATATACCCCTAGCCCATCAATAACTGTATATCCATTTTCAGTAGCTAACTGTTCTAGCTCCCAGGGCATCATCGTATTACAAACAACTCTTTCACCATATAATCGCTGAAAGCTATTTTTTCTTGGCACAGCAGTTGGTCCAAGTAGACCGATACATAAGTATCCCTTCTCTTTTAAAAGCCTACTCAACTCCTTAAGAACTGAAAGTGGATCTTCTGTCCATTCTAAGGAATTTATGGCCATAATCGCCTCAAATTCTTCGTCCTGAAATGGTAGTTTGGTTAAATCACCTTGTATGAACTGTAACGACTTCCCTGTCTCACGCTTCTTGGCTATTTTCACCATCTGTTTAGAAAGATCGACACCTATTACTTGATAGCCTTGCTCACTAAGCTTAAATGCTCCATATCCATCCCCACAACCAGCATCTAAAACTGTACATGGTGGTTCAATATGCTTTTGAAAAAAAGGAATAATGGTACTACGACTTCCATGATCCCACATTTCCTGACTATTTTGATTCCAAAAATCTGCCCGCTCGTCCCATTTTTTCTCTGCTTCTTTGTGCCATTGCGACATGTTGAATCACCCACTCTATGTATGATTTTTCTATCATCTTATTATACCTAATACATGAAAATAATAGTTGTCGCAAATAATAGTGTAGATTGTTACTATTATTTAGGAGGAACTCTGTCATGACGAAACGACCTAACAAAGGGAGCAACAACCAAAACTCCCCGCAAAGTGGCAACCAATTAGAGGAATTCTCTTCTGAACAAATTCCCGGCGACAATAGTAAAGGAAACAAACGCAATCAAAAGAGTAAAACAAATAAGCAAAATTAGTTTGATTAAATCTCTGGTCGGCTCTATGTAAGAAAGCATATCTTATTTTTTAAAAAAACTCTCTAAGAAAAGCGCAAGCGCCTGTTCAGACCAGGCATAGCAAATGTCCTGAAGCAAAAAAAGGGTGATCTTTCCTTTTATTTACTTCAGGTTATTTGACCTCGAGGGGCAGGGCGCTGGAGCCGGATTCAGATGCACTAGCTCATATAAATTCTGATATTATAAAAAATGGACGATTATTTTCGTCCTTTTAATTAATCTCATATGTTCCAAATCACCACGACCGGGCTTAATAGAACCTATTTAATTAATTATATTCTTAGATGGCACTACTTGCTGAATTTGGACGTCTAAAACCTCCCCATCCTGCACATAAACAATAATTAAGCCATCACTGCCATCGGATACGGCAATACATTCACTTACATAAGATAGTAGACTTTCACCTAGATCTAGTAAAGCATGGATAATTTGTTCTTCTTTCGATACGTCCCTTTTCTTGTATAATAATGAAAATCGGATGACTACTTGTTTATCGTTAATTGAGGTAAGGTACATTAAGAACACTCCCAAATCTTCAATGTTTCCTTCATTCTATGTTTGATGGAAATGGAGTATTCCGAGCATCTTTGCAGTGAGTACTATCAATAATTTGTATGTATAGTTCGACCTAATTGGGTCACTCTATAGTTGAAAGATTGAAAGGGGAGTTTTTAAATGTCTGAGCCATTTAATGATATTAAACAGGTTGAAATGTCAGTTCATGCGGCACAAAAGATGGTTGGAACAGCCACGATGAGTATGGATCCTGAACAATTAGAAGAAGCAAAAGAAGCTTTACAAGTTGCAAGACAACAATTAGCACAGGCTGTTAGCAGCCAAACAGGCGTTGATGAAGAGTTTCTACAAGGACAACAAACACTTCTCGCTCAAAGTGAACAACAACTAAATGAAGCGAACCAATAAAAAGGGAATCTATACTCCCTTTTTTCTATGATAACAGCTTTCCGTACTCTTTTAACTGTTGGCCAACTGTACATTCTTTAATACAGAAGGTTTGAGCAAAGCATTTACCATGTTCCTTTTTGAAATGGCCATTAACAAAACAATTCTCGCAGAAAGTGTCTAATAAGTTACTGACCTCGAGTAGTACCCTCTTTTGCTCCACAATCATCGTCCCCTTTTATTCAGTTAGATTCAGATGACTGGTCACCATGGTACCTTCTAAGGCCTGACTTGCCAGTTGGTCCGCTTCTTTATTTTCTTTTCTTGAAATGGGTGTGAATTTTGGCCTTATACCCAGATGCTTTATTTTATCTTCAATCCGATCTAACCATTTTGTAAATTCATCCTCAAAGCATGGCCAGTCCCCTGATAATTGATTTAATACAACTTGAGAGTCCCCTTTAAACTGAACACTCATATTTTGGACTCCTAACTCTTCCAGTCTAAGAACTGCCTGCCAAAAGGCCGCATACTCAGCTTCATTATTTGAATCTAATTGCTGTAGCACTTTATTCTCTCGAATTCGAAAATCTTTATTGTTTCTTGAATAGTATATGACGACTCCAGCACCTGCTTTTTTCGAGTCTATATCATATCCTCCATCAAAAAAAACTAAAATATTATGCGGCTCTTCTTCCACTTCTGCTAATAGCTTTTCAAATTCTTTCTTTGTCCACATTATATGTTGTTCATCATAAAACACTAAATCCTTGGTTCGCCCAGTCTTTAAGAAATCATTGGAAATAAGCAAAGCCTTAATAGCCGGTATCGTTTCAGTGGTTAATGTTACCTCTAAATTTTTGGTTGTTTTGTATGTCCATTCAATCCAAACATCCACATTCATTCATCCTCCAAAAAGATCAGTATCTTCATTTTCCCTTACTTTTAATGGCTTATTCATTATTCTCAGTTTCCTTTGCAATAACGCTTTCCGGTAAACTTAATCAATGTTATAGTATGTTTCATACGTCCATAACTTTAAGGAGGTTCTCACTTGATTGAAGTTTACATTGATGGAGCAAGTGCAGGTAATCCCGGCCCATCTGGTGCGGGAGTCTATATCAAAGGAAATGGAAACATAGATAGATACTCCATACCACTTGGAATTATGACCAATCACGAGGCCGAATATTACTCTCTGATTAAAGCTTTAGAGATTTGTATCGAAAAAAAGTTTACCACTGTTTCCTTCAGAACGGATTCACAGCTTGTTGATCAAACAATAGAAAAAGAATATGTCAAGAACAAACAATATATTCCGCTTTTAGAACGAGCAATAAAACTAACTAAAAGTTTTGACTTATTCTTCATCAAATGGATTCCTAGCAGTCAAAACAAGATTGCAGATGAATTAGCCAGACTTGCCATTCGACAAAATGAAGGGTCAAAGTAGGAAAGGGATTAAGATGGATAAACGATTATTCGCCGACTTTATTTTATTATTTGTGGCTTTTATTTGGGGAGCAACTTTTGTATTAGTACAGCAAGCCCTATCTTTTTTAGATCCATTTACGTTTAATGCCATACGTTTTACTCTTGCCGCTATTATACTTTCCATATGGTTCTTACTATTCAAACGTGAACAGCTTCAATCACTTAATCGAAAATTTCTAGTAGCTGGATTTTTCATTGGAATGAGTTTATTTTTTGGTTATGCACTCCAGACAATGGGTTTGCTTTATACGACCTCATCCAAAGCAGGATTTATTACGGGGCTTAGTGTTGTGTTAGTTCCGTTATTAGCTTATTTCTTACTAAAACAAAATCTCCGTCCTTTAGCCATTATAGGATCCATCATTGCTGTTATTGGGTTATTTCTGTTAACTGTTGGTGATTCTATCTCCTTAAATATTGGCGATCTTTTCGTTTTAGGCTGCGCAGTAGCTTTTGCCATGCATATTGTTTTAATTGGAAAATATACAAATGAGTTTCCGGCATTGCTGCTTACTCTAGGCCAAATTATCGGTGTTGCAATAGCTTCAAGTGTTTCAGCCCTTGTTTTTGAGGACTGGAGCCTAGCCTTCAATATAGAGACACTTTCTGAAAAAGATGTTTTGATTGCCTTACTCGTCACATCAATTTTGGCAACAGCCTTCGCATTCTTAGCTCAAACGAAACTACAGCAATATACCACACCAACTCGGGTTGCTTTAATTTTTGCAACAGAACCCGTTTTTGCAGCGATTACTGCTTACTTTTGGGCGGATGAACGTTTAGGCTACATACCTATTGTCGGTTGTGCTCTTATTTTCATTGGCATGATTCTTTCAGAACTAAAAGTAAAAAAGCTAACAATCCAGACTATATCTCAAAAAAACCCACTTTAAGTAAGTGGGTTTTTTGTTAATCCCTCAGGATTCCTTTTTGTTTAGCATACTGAAATGAATCTTTTCGATTCGTGATATTCTCACCTTTAAGTTGTTCGAGTAAGGCAACAAAATAACTTCCATCAAAATGGCGTTGAGCCTTCAGAGTGATTTCAATTGCCGCAATAACTTGGTCGTCACTTGTTGCAGAGTACCTTTGCCCAAACGAGATAAAGCCTAGTTCTTCCTCACCAAAATGAAACCCTTTATCTGTTAAAAATTGCACGTACTCATCTACTGTTTTTACAGCGTTTGTTGTCACACTTTTCCCCATCCTTAAAATAAAGCTACCTTTAGTCATGATACAGAAAAAATACGATATTGACTATTATTTCTTTGTTAAGAAATGACTAATCGTACCTGAAAGAACTCCTAATATGGCTCCACCCAATACCTCTTCAGGCTGGTGACCGAGCATTTCCTTTAATTTTCTTTCTTTTCGATCATGAAAATGAAAATCGGTTTGACCCTGAATATGTTCTAGCTCTTCATCAATATCGTTTACCACTAATGTAAGCTCTCCTGTTTGTCTTCGTATCCCTTGAGCATCGTACATGACAATTAATCCGAAAATGGAAGCTAGGGCGAAGTCTACAGTTGGGATCCCTCTCTTTAAAGCAATAAAAGTAGCCAATGATGTCACACCCGCAGAATGTGAACTAGGCATCCCTCCTGTTTCCATGAAGGTTCCCCAGTCCCATTCTCCCGTTTTTATCTTCTTTAGCGGTATTTTCAAGAACTGAGCTAATCCAATTGTTGCAACAGCCGTTACCATTCCTTTATTCATCTCTTTCACCTCTACCTTATTTTTTAAATAGAGGGGAGAAACTATTCGTCATTTACATAATTGTTATATGTAAGTCAAACAATAGGGATGGAGGTGATTGTAAAATGGCAAAGAAAGAAAATAATCGTGGGATGGCAGCACATGGTGTGAATCCCCAAGGATTTGCTGATGATATTCCTACACCAGAGCCCAAAAGTAAGCTTGAGGAAGCAGCTAAAAAATCAAATACAAAGTAGATTGGGAATTCCCAATCTATCCTAGTAATTGATCCAATCCTTTAAATTCTAATTCGTTAAATTTGTTTCGTGCGTGTTCTTTATTTATTTGTAGCAAAGCTTTCTCTATTGCGCATTCAATTGGAACCTCACAATGGATGCGCGCAAGCTTATGAGACAAATGGAGCATGTCTATGCTCTGCTCAATTTTACTACGATGGGAATTAGATAGGTTAGACATATTTTCCAAAATACCCTCAACTGATCCAAACTGTAATAAAAGCTTTATCGCTGTTTTTTCTCCGATTCCTTTGACACCAGGATAATTATCACTAGGATCACCCATAAGAGCTTTTAGATCTATCATTTGATCTGGTGTAATCCCCTTCTCCTCTAATAGTCTGGCAGGCTGGTACACATCATAATTCCCATAACCTTTTCTAATAATGGCAACCGAAACATTTTCTGTAAGTAATTGAAGAATATCTTGGTCCCCAGTTAGAATAACCACAGAAAATTCATCACTATATTGCTTTACAAGAGTTCCAATGCAATCATCTGCCTCAAAACCCTTTAGCCCAATATTGGGAATATTAAGGGCCTCCACGACTGTCTTAACAAGGTCAAATTGAGGAACAAGTTCAATTGGTGCCGCAGATCGATTGGCTTTATATTCTGGGAATTGTTCACTTCTAAATGTCTTACTCCCCATATCCCAGCAACATATGACATGACTAGGATTGAAATGCTCCACAGCCGTAAATAAGTGCTTTACAAATCCGTGAACACCATTTGTCGGAATTCCTTTACTATTTATCATAAAATAATTATTAACGGCAGTTGCGTAAAACGCTCTGAATAATAAGGCCATTCCATCTACAAGTAGGATGGATTTTTTCAATTCTTCCATATCAGCACTCCTTAACTTTCTAATGCTTGTCTATTATATCATAATAGGCGAACTTAAACGGATACCAATCAGAGATGATTTATGGAATCGAGTAGAGGGAAATTAAATTAGTTTTATTTTTTCCCTTCTCGGAACACTTATCCCGACTTCCTCGTTGTATCAAGTGAACTACTCCCATCACTTACCACCCTTAAGGGTTGCTTGAAGTGGGGGCTTCTTGGGTAATTGGCTTTCTCACCCTCACTATCAACAAACAACCCATCCATCGCAAAATCTAAACCAACAACTTTTTTAATTTCCTTGCTTTCAATTCCCTTCTCGTACTCTGTAAGAATAGAAATAGTGTACTTCCCTGAAGAATTTATAGATATGGTGCAAGATTTGATTGTATATTAAGAAGGAATTTCACGATGTTGCTTGATTTTGACTAATTTAAATTTAGGTAATTTGATTGTACCTGTACCATCCAAAGCCTGGCACACAAGAAAAAGACGCCTTATTAGACGTCTAGCTTTCACCTGGGAGAACACGAACTAATTCAACATTTATATCTCTAAGTGCATCATAAATTCGTCTTTTATTTAGTTGAACCTCTCTCGTGATAGGAAGATAAAATATTTCCCCGTTTTGGAAAGTGAATTCAAGGTTTCCTTCGACCATAACACCATTTTTAATTGTCTGATGCTGCTTTGCTTCAACTACTTCTTCCCACTTATGATGCCTGACCTTTAGTTCTGTCAAAGTCGTAAAGTGAATTCCTTCATCATTTAAATAAAAGTAATGGTTTAAGGTTAACGGAATGATAAGGACTCCTGGTATTAAAAGAAGCAGGAAGGGAAATATTTGAATTTTTCTCTCCTCCATTTGTCTTTTGCTTCTATAGACTAGAAAAATAATAATTACGACTGAAAACCAGATCAAAGCTCCAGCAAACAGTAAGTATGTAAGGGGTGGTGTTCCGAAAAACCATGCTTCAACATTTTTAATGAAAATATCTTGATAGGTGTAAATAGCTATAAATGGTAAAAATATACACGAAAGAAATAAAATGAAGGAAATCATGATTAAATAACCTGTCACATCAAATTTCTTCTTTTTTGTAATCGTATAACTTGCCACAATTTCCCTCCTATTTCTTTACATACAACTATTTTAACAGAATACTCCGTAAAAAGGAGAGAGTTTTTCAGGAGTTCTACCACTTGTTCTTTCATAAAAAAGACCCTGTCTACATTTTTTTTGCGACAGGGCCTTACCAACAATATTCAGTATCACCCACATGTGCCGTTCATTTACTACACAAGTAACAGCTTCACAAACACTGTAGGAGTTACATTACCTTTATTATTTTTTCTTTTTTGAGTTTGCTTTATCAGCTTCAACTTCTGCATATGAAGCAAATTCAGTATCGTTGTCTTTTTTCACGTTATCATTTCTTTGTGCATTTGCATTCGCATTTTTTGTTCTTCCCACTGTAGTAGATCAACTCCTTTTATTTAATCACCAATGTAGTATCTGCAAGAAGAACTTTTTTTATGTTGGACCTTCTAGATGAACATATAAAAAACCCTTATCATTAAAGATAAGGACCTACTCTTTTGCGATTGGGTTATCCTCGTAAGAAATCCAATCACTCCAACTACCTGCATAAAGCAAAACATCCTTAAAGCCCGCTTCCTTCAAGGCTAGAACGTTTGGGCATGCCGTTACACCTGAACCACAGTAAACGATGATTGACTGATCCTTGGGTAAGTGATCCAATCTCTTTTTTTGAAGTTTTTGTTCGTTCCATGTACCTTCATGGTTACTATTATCCAGCCAGAAAAGATTTAGAGCTCCTGGAATGTGACCTGCGATACTATCGATTGGTTCCTCTAGTCCCTTGTATCTCTTTGCTTCTCTAGAATCAATCAAAGTAAAATTCGGATTGTTTAAACAAGCCCTTACTTCATCAACTGTTACTAGCATGTCTGAATGAATGCGGGGTTTGAACATTCTTCTTTGAAAGGTAGGAATGGTCGAATCAACCTGAAAGCCCTTTTGCTCCCATGTTGAATATGAACCATTCATCACAAAAACTTTTTCATGACCTAGGTAGCGAAGGATCCACCATAATCTTGAAGCCATGGCTCCGTTTTGGTCATCATAGACAACAACAGTTACTTTCTCGTCTATACCTATACTCGAAAGTTTCTCGGAGAGGATTTCAATATCTGGGAGGGGATGCCTCCCACCATGATGCAAGGCAGGACTAGCGAGATCTTTCTCTAAACTCATATAAGCCGAATTTGGCAGATGTACTGTTCGATAAGCAACTTCCCCAGCAGTAGCATCGTTAAGCTGAAAGCGGCAGTCCACAATTCGTACATTTTCATCGTTTATATGCTCTGATATCCAGTCGAAGGATTTTATGTGGGACATTACTTTGTCTTCCCTAGTTTGAATGCATAATCCTTTACCATTTCAATTGTTACCAGCTTTCTTTGAGGAACAACTCCTTGTTTAGCTAGTTCATTAATTTCCTTTGTAATAATATTAATTTTCTCTGTTGAGAACTCTACTTTTTGTTTACATAATGACACAGCTTCTTCAATATACAACTCGCGCTGATGGTCTAGTTGTAAGAAATCCTTTAGGATTTGATGTTGCTTTGAAGAATGCTTTGTAATCGCTTCATGAACATTCATAATGATTCCCCTTTCTTTAAAAAACCTCTTTTTTCCATAAGCTTTTTCACTTGCTCCAATGGATCCCAACAATTGAATTGATGGGTAGGTTTGGTTTCAAACCCTAATCTCGAGCATTTGTAGACAGTACGCTTTTGAGTTTTCACCACCTCATAATGGATACAGGTAGCACATGCATGAAATGATTGGTGGTTTATTGGAATCTCCCCCTATTCCTCATACCATTTCTGATACTTGTGTTTCGATATTTTTAAGCTCATTAATATCCATTTTTTCTGAAAGGATATCAAACAATCCTTCAAAATAATAGTCGACTTCAGAGCAAGATGATCGTTTCCAACCCTGAACTTGACTCGAAAAGAGCACCGCATAGTAATCGGTCAATTTCATCCTGTTTTTCTCCAAGTATAAGCCAACCGGTTCTTGAAGAAGGAACTCTAGATCATCTCTCATTTTCTTCTTTCCGTTGTTTTCGAAAAATGTTTTCGTATTCTTAAACAAAGCTAAAGGCTTACTAATGGAAAGTTGGTCTAAATCTTGGGTAATACTACTAAAATCAAGTAAATCCATGTTAGGTGGTTGTATATATGTGAGTTGTAACGACTCATGAATCTTTCTTGCTTCTGTATATGTCGTCATATGGATAGAGAATAACTGTTTTTTTATGAAATCTTCAATTCTAACACTCGTTGCCCTCAGCTCTTGAGAAAGATCAAATGCTACAGATTCAGTAAGTTCATCTAGACAACCTTTAAGGGCTACTTTTATGCTCTGATTCTCATCAGAGAGAACAGACGGATGGAATGACTCATTAAACATACCCGTAAATCGTAAAAACATACGTTGTTTAACATAAAAGAGTAATTCCTTAATCTCCTTCTCTAAAGCTTTTTTGGAAGGCTCAAGCTCAGTTGATTCAATTCGGGTAAGAATCTCATTTTTTACCAGGTGTAATTGGTTCCTGCGATTCTCTTTTTCTTCATTCCCAATTAAAGCTGTTTGGATATATTCATTTAATACACCATGTACCCTTTTCAAATCTAATCTGGCAGATGTTACGGTCATCTCGATTAGCTCATGTTGAATAAAGTCTTCAAAACTTTCTTCAAAAGTAGATATTCCGGAGTCTTCCATCACCGTTTGATTTGGGACAGTCATACCTTGCTTTTCTTTCAGCGCAAGTAGACTTGAAATTGGGAATAAACGTGGCTTTCTAATTCCATAGGATAATAATTGTGTACTCACATAAGATTGAACAAGCTGTAGCTCCTCTTTTGACGAAGCAAGATCTGCTGCGTTTATTAAAAAGAACATCTTATCGAGCTCAAAGATATCTTTCACACGACCCAACTGGATCAAGAACTCACGGTCAGCTTTAGAAAATGCATGGTTATAGTATGTTACAAAAAGTATGGCATCTGCGTTTTTTATATATTCGAACGCAACTCCTGTATGTCTCGCATTTATAGAGTCCGCACCTGGTGTATCAACAAGTGTAATCCCTTGTCTTGTTAGATCACAATCATAGAAAACTTCGATCCACTCAACAAAGCAAGACTTTTCTTCATTAGCGACAAAATCCCCAAACTGGTCTAAATCAACAAACAGAATCCGCCCAAAATGATCTCTCATTTGCTCATAGCCTAATTGAACAGCCTTTAAAAAGCTATAATGGGGTTTTTGTCTCGGCTCCACTTGTTCAAGTTTTAGCACGGTTTGGATATGGTTTAATGCCTCTTCTATCGTTGTGAAGGATAGATGAAAGTGTTTCAGTGAAACCTCTAAATCAATCTCTAGTTGTTGAACATCCTTCACCTGAACTCTTACTGTTCCATGAGGAAATTCAGCTGTTACAGGTTTAATTTTGTTAATCGTTGCAGTTGTCGGATTAGGAGAAACAGGTAACAGCTTTGTCCCCATCAGGGCATTTGCAAAGGATGATTTCCCTGCACTGAATGCACCGAATAATGCAATTGTAAAGGACTGATTCGCCAATCGTGCTCCTTTTTCTTTTAGCTGTTGCACGACTGTCTGTAAGCCCTTCACATGTTGAAGTGACTCTGTAACAGAATGAATCTTCTTGACCATATCCGCAGAATTCACTTTATCTTTGTGTTTTAGTTCTTGCACTAAAACAACTTCTTCATCCGGTGCCGAATTGTTACCCTCATCGGACTTCATAAAAACAGCACTTGGAGGTTTAGGTTCATATAGAAAAGATTTTAAGATAGATTCTTTCACAATCTCAACATTCTCTATAGGTCCTTCATTAAGCAGCTTCATCAATATAAGATTGCTGGACTTAAGAATTTCTCCGCTCTCATTAAGTTGTTGGATAGTGACTTTGTATTTCTCATACTTCCCTAATTCATTCTCTAAGCCTTTAATTACATTACTGTTTGCACCATCTAGAACCTTTAGCCAATTCTCCATTATTTCTAAAGCCACTACTCGGTATTTCCTCTTACATTCAAAAGCAAGATCATTTGTAAAATTAAGAAGAGCATCTCCGGTAGCCTTTGCACCTTTTTTTACAGTTTCACGGATATCAGACGGTTCAAGCATTACTTTAAACTCATACACATCATTTAATAATGTTTCTGGCAATTGATTATGTTTACAAAACTTAGTAAGCAACTCACCCACGTGCCAATTGATTTGTGAATTTACTTTACCCATTAAATCCTGGTAAAACGCTTGAAGTCTATCCTCTTTTTCTTTATCCGTTTTTTGCTTAGAGAAAATAAATCCTACTTTGAAATCTGGCTGCTCACTCTCTAAAAATCTTTGTGCGAGCTCCCTTGTTTCAAACGGCATTAAGTAGGCATTATCTAACAGTTTAGTTAGATCCTGTTTAAAAATAAACTTTTGCTCAGTGACTAGTGACGTTTGTAATGAGATCTTTGTTTTTAAAGATTCAATTTTAGTTGGTACTTCTACTCTTTCAATTGAACTTAAGCTAGAAAGGTGTTGTTCCCATTGTTCAACTTTTTCCATGTTGTATTCTTTAACCCAATTTAAATGGTCAAGAATTAATGTTTGAGCGGAATCGAAAATGCCTTTAATGAGGGCCTCATCTCGTCCTCCCCAAGCAAAGGATAAGAAAGATTTCAAGTCAGATAATTGGTTGTCAGGATGCTCCTGTACTTTTAAGCTCGTATAAAAAATCCCATCTGGCTTTACTCCCCAATTATGAAAAGCATGAAGAACTCCTTCTTGAAATTCATGAAATGAAAGCTCTGTCTCTTGGTGTTTATCTATCTGATTTATAATCAAGTAAAGAGGCTTCTTCATCTCTTGTAGTTTTTTCGTAAATTGAAAGCTTATTTCTGATTGAACATGATTATAATCCATCATGTAAAAAATGATGTCTGCTAAATGAAGAGCAGATTCCGTTGATATCCGGTGAGCATCGTCAACAGAATCAATACCAGGAGTGTCTAAAATGGTAACCCCAGTTGGTACTTTAGACGATTTTGTTCCGATTTCAATCCACTCTACCTCTTGACCATTCATACAAAACTTCTTAATCTGTTCTATATTGTAAGGGGAAGGAAACTCTACGACTTCACCATTAAATAAGAATACACGTGCAACGTCATCTGAGGACTGAACCTTTACTAAATTCGCACTAGTCGGTATCGGACTAGAAGGTAAAATCTCAGCTCCCACTAGTTCATTAATCATACTTGATTTCCCTGCTGAGAAGTGTCCACAAAATCCAATGCTATATTCACGATCATTTAATTTTTTTATGAGTTGTTTTACTTTCTTTGACTGTCCAAGATCTCCTGCTTTTTCAAACTCAAGAAAAAGACCTGTTAAATTTATCAGTAAGTTGCCCTCAGACATTACCTTTTCAATTGGTGCTATAATTTGACTCATGTCGTTTAATCCCCTTTTAAACTCCCAATAGCATTTTCTAATTATTTATTTTACTGTATAAGTCGATATTTTCCTATAAAAATAACCCTGAAATGCAGAAAAGACTAGAAAGTACACTCTAGTCGTTACATTTTTTTAAAGGTATGGGAGAGAATCGTGAAATCTTTGCAAACTTCTCTTGATAATCTGTTTCTGCCATTAAGGCCTTTTCTTCAAGTGGAATTCGAACGGATAGCATCCACGCGTTTAATATAGAGAATATGGCAGCTGTCCAATATGCTTGAAATAATAAAGGGATTAACAGTATTTCTACTATAACAATGACATAGTTAGGATGCCGTAAGTATTTATATGGACCTTTTTTTACAATTGTGGTGTTTGGAAGAACGATGATTTTTGTGTTCCAGTACTTACCTAGAGAAAGTAATGCCCATACCCTCATTGCTTGCGTGACTAAAAACAAGATTGCTAAGAATGGCCAAAACGAAGTTAACTCTTTATCTAAAATAAGAACCTCAAGTAGAAGTGTGATGAAGAAGGCTGAATGCATAAGAACCATCAAGGAATAATGTTCTTCTCCAACCTCATACCCACCTTTTTCCTTCATCCATCGTTCATTTTTCGATGCGACCTTTAATTCACATAGCCTCTGAAGTATGATTAAAGTGAATACTAGATAAAAGATCAATCTAAATCCCCCATTTCACTAGCAGTAGTTCAGAACTAAATCCCGGACCCAAGGCAGCAATTAATCCGAATTCACCCGCTTGTTGATCACACTTCATAAACTCATCTAAGACATAATACACAGTCGCAGACGACATGTTACCATGTTCTTGTAGAACCTTTCGAGAAATTTCAGTCTTGGCCTTACTAAAGCCTAACGATTTTTCATAAGCCTCAATAACCTTTTTCCCACCAGGATGTGCGATAAAGTGCTCAACATCCTGCAATGATAATTGATGCTTGTGAAGAAATTTCTCTACATTAGGTTTTAGCCAATCTGTGATAATGGTTGGAATATCCTTTGAAAAGATGACATACAGGCCCTCGTTTTTTATATCCCAGCCCATAACATCCTCAGAGTGGGGCATTAGAGTTGATTGTGTATCTATAATGGATGGTATGTATTCATGTTTTTTGCTTCTGTGAATGGTTGCGTTGTCGCCCATAACAAGTAAAGTCGCGACACCATCACCAAATAAAGATGTACCAATTAGGTTGCTTTTTGAACGGTCATTTTTTTGGAAAGTTAAGCTACAGAGCTCAACAGCTACAACAAGTACTTTTGAGGAGGGGTAGGCAAGACAATATTCAAATGCCCTTGATAAGCCTGATGCACCACCCGCACAACCTAGACCCCATATCGGAATTCGTTTTGTATGAGGAGAAAAAGGCAAGTGGTTCATTATTTTCGCATCAATTGTAGGAGTAGAAAGTCCAGAAGTAGAAATAAAGAAAATGGCTTCAATTTCATCATAGCGCACTTTTTTTTCTAAGTACTCCTTATTTGAAAGGCACTGTTTAACAGACTCTACACCAAATTCAACCGCATGCTCAATGTATGCTTGATTTTTTTCTTCAAACGTATGATCATCCTTAAACCAATTTATATCCTTCGCAAAATTACGCTTCTGGATTTCTCCATTTTCAAAAACGGTTAATAATCTCGACATATCCTTAAACGAGTCTTGGAAAAGTTCACGAGCAAATTCCACAGTTGTTGCTTGTGTGACAGGGTTAGGGGGTACACAAACACCAACGGAGGCAATTTTCGGCATAAAATCCCTCCTTTTAATACAACAAAGTATCATTACTTTTACCAAATTCCGCTAAAATATTCAACCGTGTTTTATATCACGCTATAATGGTAGAGTACAAAAGAGTAAATAGAATCCTTAAGTTCACACGTGAGCAGCAGTAGGAGTCAGGTACAAAACTTAAAGGTATGCCTATAAAAAAAGCCTCCCGTAAAATGGGAAGCCAACGTTTTTTGGAGAATTTATAAAGTTGCTGTGCCTCTTTATTATAACTCATTACGGTTAAATCTACATCTCGAAAATTTTGGAAATTACGATTAAAATGAGCTCTGATTATTTACTTACAGTTGCTAAATATTGAACCTCTTGTAGAACTTCTTCCCTTTTTTTATCCACTTTTTCAAAGTCCATGGATTGAATATAGTATTCTTCAAGTCGGTCATGGAGACGTTTGGCTTCACTTAGGAAATTTGTCGCGAGTGCCATTTTATTACGATAAGATATATTTAATTCACTGAGTCGCTCTTTATGAACTTCTTCCACACTTGTATCCATGCATAACTTAAACATATCAACAACAACATCATTTAAACGAAAAGGATCTACAACATGTGGTGCTGTGCCATCAACAACTGCCACACTTAAGGATGGAATAATAACCATATCGATACTATTTGGATCAAAGGCACATGGGTAGTATTCAACTGATAAACCACTAGATTCAGCTTGGCTACCTATTTTTTTCATTAATGTCGACTTTCCACTTCCAGGTCTACCCTTAATGACAAATCTTCTCGTAATATCTTCTGTAATATTATCAATGAAGTTTACAGCACCCATTGGTGTAGACGCGCCGAAGAACCTTTTTGTTACTATGGGATATGCGTCTCTTTCAAAAGGTTGCTCAAAGATTGAACGCAATAGATCTTGTGTTATATGATTTGCTTTTTCAAAGTTCATCGAACTTATATAGATTTCTTCTTTTTTTAGATGAATATTCTTTGCTTCTTGCATGGTTTGATAGGCTGCTTTATAACTAGTTCCGATGTCATTTGTAATCGAGATAATATTCTTTTTATATTGTGCTAAGTATGCATCGTTTCTATAGGCACCAAGATCAATTAACTTTTCAACAACTCCAGGATATTTGGGTTCAATTATATGTGGAGCTGTACCATCTACAATCCCTACCTTCAATTCAGGTATAATTATCCCATCAATGGACTTATTATCACTTGAACAGTGAAGATACTGTAGATTAAACCCCTTATCAATCATGACTAAACCAATCTTCCTCATAAAGGTGGACTTGCCCGTACCAGGTCCTCCTTTAAGTATATAAAGCCTTTCTAGATCCTTTGTAGCATCGTCATATAAGGAATAAAAGCCTTGACTAGAATTTGTTCCCGCATAGAAGTTTTTGATTGTCGCCATGTCACCATCTCCTTTGAAATTCTAGGGTGATCGCCTAAGATAGGATATGGGTGATTCTATGTATTGTGACACTTCATTTGAGTGAAATGAAAAAAACTGCCCATTGATTGGACAGTTAGAAATTCATTGAAATTAAAAACCGTGTATAGTCATGCCACCGTCTACAAATAGGGTTTGACCTGTTATATAGTTGGCTGCATCTGATGATAAGAAAACCGCAGGTCCAACAAGTTCTGGAAGTTCACCTACGCGTTTTAAAGGTGTAACAGAAAGAATTTCGTTCACATATTTCTGATCTTGCAAAAGCTTTTCAGTTAAGGGTGTTCTAAAATACCAGGGACCAATAGAATTCACATTAATCCCATACTCCCCCCATTCTAGTGCTAACACCTTTGTCATTTGAATCATTGCTGCCTTTGTAGCCGCGTATACTATGCCTGTGCGAAGTGCTACATGACCTGCAACAGAAGATATATTAATGATTCTACCTTTTATATTACTATCCTTCATTTGTCTACCTACTTCTTGAGACATCATGAAGGCAGATTTTAAATTTGTATCCATGATCTTTTGCCATTCTTCCTCTGTAACATCTAGAGCTTTAGATCTAATATTCATACCTGCATTATTAACTAGAATATTAACTTCCGAAAACTCTTCACTTACTTTTCTAAGAGCTTGCTGAATACTCACTTTACTTGTTACATCTGTAACAACAGGCAAAGCTCGTCTACCTAGAGTTTTTATATGCTCTGCAACCTCAATTAAATCTTCTTCTGTTCTAGAAAATAGGGCAACATCTGCTCCAGCTTCTGCCATCCCAATAGCAATAGCTCGTCCAATTCCTCTACCTGCACCAGTAACGACTACTACTTTTCCATGAAGCTCAAAAGAAGGCAAAAACATAATTAAAGCATCCCCTTTACTTGTTTATTTCCATCAATGAGAACGGACAATTTGCCAGTATTAGAATCAATTATTAATCCATGAACAATAATATCCTTAGGTAAAAGAGGGTGGTTCTTTATCATTTCAACTGACTCACTTACACTAACTTCTACGCTTTCAAAACCCTTCAGAAAGCCTTCAATATTGATTCCTGCATTTTGCAAGATCTCAATACTTTCAGGTGATACACCTGCCTCTTTTGCCTTATCCAGTATTGGAGTAGCATGTAAACCTATCATTCCACAATCTTGATGTCCTATAACAAAAACTTCCTTTGCTTGTAAGCTATACACAGCAACTAAAATACTTCTCATAATGCTGCCAAAAGGATGGGATACTAGTGCACCTGCATTTTTTATTATTTTTGCATCGCCATTTCGGATATTCATTGCTTTAGGAAGTAATTCGACTAATCTAGTATCCATGCACGTTAAAATAACCATTTGTTTATCTGGATATTTTGTTGTATGGAAAGGTTGATATTCCTTCTTTTCAACAAACTCACTATTATATTTTAAAATTTCATTAAGTTTAGACATAAATATCTCTCTCTTATGTAATATTTTATTTTCTATTTGATATGAAAAGATATGCCCTATTCTAATATAACATGTTAAATTTTCAAATTGGATGTAGTAATTATGTAACTTCTTTACATAATAGTACTTAACCAGTAATAAAATGGAATTCCAAAAATTAAATTGAAAGGTAATGTTAGTCCTAAAGATGATCCTAAATAGATTCCAGAATTTGCACTAGGTATAGCATGTCCTATTGCAGCAGGCGCAGCGATATAGGATGAACTAGCAGTAAGTACACCTAGCATAAATGCACCACCTACTGACATTCCGATTAATGAGCCTACTAGTACCCCGATAATTCCACCTATAATTGGAAGGATAAAAGCAAAAGCGAAAGAACGTATTTTAAAATCTTCTATCTTTTTTATTTGTTGTGTCGCTACCATTCCAATATGTAATAAGAAGATACATAATAGACCATAAAATAAGTCTCCAAATAAAGGTTCAATTTTAGCCAGACCTTCTTTATGTGCTACTAGACCAATAAATATGCCTCCAATGAGGAGAAATATGCTTTTACCAAAGAAAGCATCTTTAATTGCAAAGCTCAGGTTTGCCTTTACTTTCGGACCTGCTTCACTTCTAACTAAATTAAATAGCACGATCGCTGCGATAATAGCTGGGCCTTCCATCACAACTAAGATAGCTGAGATATAGCTTTCATAAGGAACATTTATTTTATCGAGAAAGCCGATACCGGCTATAAACGTTACGGCACTTACGGATCCGTAATGTGCAGCAGTGGCTAAGGAGTCTGTTTTAGAAAACTTAAATACTTTGTTAATAAAGAAATAAGCAATCACCAACATAATTAGACTTAGAAATAACGCAGCAATTACTGGAATAATCATCGTCCAAAAGCTAATATTTCTTAATTCTACGCCACCCTTTATTCCAATTGTAAATAAAATAATCATAGTATAGCCACTATAAAAGGCTTCTGGAACCTTTAAATCTGAATTTACAATTACAGCTACAATTCCCAACACAAAAAATAAAATCATGGGCGAAAGTAAGTTACTATATACAATCTCCAGTATTAAATCCATTTATTGTTTGACCTCCCAAGCATTGTATACGAAACAAAATATACAGTTAATATATATATATCTCATATATTAACTGTAATTTCATTTACTAACAATCTTTTTTAAATGGGGGACAGGACTTCACTACTTTAAATCAGTGAAGTAAAACTATTTTTTTACTGTTAGATTTTGACCGATATTGATTGTGTTGATTTTGAGTTTGTTCCATGTTTTTAAATCACTAATGGTTGTTTTATACTTTTTAGCTAGGTTATATAATGTATCTCCTTTTTGTACTTTGATGACAACCTCGGTTTTCACAATTAATATCTGACCTATATAAATAGTATTTGATTTTAATTTGTTCATTTCCTTTAGTTTTGCAACAGTTGTCTTATTGTTTTTGGCTAATGAATTTAAGGTATCTCCCTTTTTTACGACTATTTCATTCGACTCTTTCACGACTAGAGATTTACCAGTGTAAATGGTGTTTGATGTAAGCTTATTTGCAAGCTTTAGTTCTTCTACGGTCATTTGATTTTTGTGTGCTAGGCTATACAAGGTATCTCCTTTTTTTACAACTACACTTGAAGCTGCTTCTGCTGAGTGTACTCCTAAGATTCCGAGCGAAAGCATTAGTCCAACTGAAAAAGCCGCAATAGATTTTTTCATATGATGTTTCCTCCTGATGTCATTTTCTTGTTCATAACTAAAGACGGTACCTATTGAAATATAGTTACAGGAGGACAAGCCTAAAAAAACTCAAATATAAAATAGACCAATTCAATGAATTGGTCTACACATTTATCATAGCTTATAGATGGCTGAATATTTCTGTTGTAGATGCTTGATTAAATGCTCAGCGTTTAATCCTTCACCCGTTACATCCTTTAGGATCTCTAAAGGTTTCTTCATACGACCATGACGGTGTATTTTATCAGTAAGCCATTCTCTAACCGCAACCAAATTCCCCTGTTCAAGTAACTCATCAAAATTAGGTAGATCTTTTAGCATAGCCTCTTTAATTTGAGCAGCATACATATAGCCAAGTCCATATGACGGAAAGTAACCGAAAGCCCCTCCAGACCAATGTACATCCTGTAGTACGCCCTCGGCATCATTCTCAGGTCGAACCTCAAGGTACTCTTTCATTTTTTGATTCCAAATCTCAGGTAAGTCCTTCACTAAAATTTGGTCATTAAATAAACCCTTTTCAATTTCGTAACGAACCATAACATGTAACGGGTATGTCAGTTCGTCTGCCTCAATCCGAATAAGTGAGGGTTTTGACTCGTTGATCGCACGATAAAAGTCTTCTAATGAAATGTCATTAAATTGTCCCTTTGCATGTTGTTTAAACAAGTCATAGTTTTTCTTCCAAAAATGAAGATTACGTCCTACAAAATTTTCATAAAATAGAGATTGTGATTCATGAATCCCCATAGATGTTCCACTACAAAGAGGTGTCCCAATTAATTCCGGTGAAATATTTTGCTCATATAAAGCATGACCACATTCATGAATTGTGCCAAAAATAGCATTTCTAAAATCATTTTCATCATATTTCGTTGTCACACGAACATCCCCAGGATTCAAGCCTGTGGCGAATGGATGTACCGTTTCATCTAAGCGACCAGATTGAAAATTATACCCTAATTCCTTTAAGACAGCTAAGCTAAATTCTTGCTGTTGCTTTTTAGGAAATGATTGATACAAGAAATCTGTTTTGGGTTTATTTTTTGATTCAGCAATAGCCGCTACAAGTGGAACAATGCTCTCTCTTAATTGCCCGAAAACTTGATCTAATACATCTACGGTAACTCCCGGCTCATAATCATCTAGTAAAGTGTTATACTTGTTACCTTCGTGACCCCAATACCCAATAAATTTCTTATTAAACTCGACTAATTTTTCTAAGTAAGGTTGAAACGATGCAAAATCCGAAGCTTTTTTGGCTGTCTCCCATGCTGATTCGGATTTGGATTGTAGAATTACGTATTCTTTATATTCCTCTGCGGGAACTTTTTTATTTCTTTCAAAATCCTTCTTGCATTGTTCAACTGACTTCCTTGTAATTTCAGAGATCTGTTGACCTGCTTCAGGAGTTGATAAGGTCTGTATGTACTCCTCCATCTTTTCTGATGTAGAAAGGGCAAAAACTTCAGAGGATAAGACACCCAATACCTCTGAGCGCTGTTCCATTCCATTTTTCGGAGCACCTGTACGAAGATCCCAATGAATTAATCCAATGGCCTCATTATAAGAGCCCATCTTCTTTGTATGGTCTAAAAATTGTTTTTCTACTTGTTGAATTGTACTCATTACACAACCCCCTTTTCCTATGTAATTGTTCGACAACTATCCTTATTCTTCCTCTTATAAAAAAATAGGTTTTGTTTGACAGACCTCTTTAATGACTTCAAGAATAGCAACGTCAAGTGACTCAGGTACCATTATCGTTACAATTCCATTGTCTTCCTGTGTGCGTATCAATCTACCGATTCCCTGTCTTAAGCGTAAAAGCATATATGGAACTTCTACATCCCACACGTAATCTTTCGCTGTCTTTCTCTTCGATTGAAAAACGGGATCATGAGGTGGAAAAGGAAGTGACCAAATAATTATGTTTGATAAAGATGGTCCTGGAATATCGAGTCCTTCCCAAAGGTGAACAGCACATAGGATGGTCTCTTCTTCATTTTGAAAAATAGAAACTAATTCACTTATTTCTCGGTCACCTTCAAACAAAAACGTGTAGGTCTCATTAAGTTGGACGCCTCGTTTGAACTCCTGAAGCTCCTCATTTGATGTGAACAATAGAAGGGCTCGACCTTTTGTGCGATCAATTTGCTGCATGGCTGTCTCAAATTTTTGTTGGAAGCTAGTACTCTCCCCAAACCGTTTCATGTAGATTTTCATTTTTTCTACATAATCAAATGGAGAATCAACTGTAAATGAGGAATACTTTTTGATTCCCAGGCTGTCCGCAATGTAATCGAATTGACTGTTTTGAGACAATGTTGCTGACGAAAACACAAAAGGGATCCTTTGAGAAAAAACTTGCTCATCTAATACTTCTTGAACGGTTCTAGGCATAATAACTAAATGATAACTGTCCGAATCTAACTCTACCCAAGAGATAACATCCTCTGTCTTAAGGAACAATTTCAAGGAATGTTCCAGCTGATCTAAATGCTCTTCTACAATATGAAGATCATAGTGGTTGATTGTATATAATTGCTCTTCAAATACAAGGGCCTCGCCAATTTCAACAATTCTTGAATAAAGGATCCTTGCTTGCTCGAGTAGCGCGTTCGAGAATGTAATTTCTACACGGTTCGAACCAGCAACCTTTGTACTATTTGATTTTAGTTCATGAAAGAATACCTCATTATCCTGAACGACTAATTCAACTAATTCGGCAAACTCTTCACGTAGGTTGTTTCCAAGTAACCTTGTTAGCAATTCCTCTAGTGTTCGTTCCTTAATTCTATATGTTAATGCCTTTTGTGCTGCAATTTCCACTAAATGACCTTCATCAAAAACAACACAGCTCGCCTCTGGTAAAAGAGGCAATTGTCCTTCTCTTTTTCTAGATTCCACCGTCCAAATATGCTCCATGTAAAAATCATGTGAACAGATAATGATGTCCGTCGCTTTACGATAGTGATCTCTAGAAAGTGTCTGCCCACAACGGTGCCTTTTTGAACAGGCAAAACAATCTTGAAAATGATCCCACGACACATTTCCCCATTCTTCATCCGTAAAATGGGCATAATCCTTTCGATCTCCATAATGATTAAACTGCTGCATTCCACTGTGATCATGGACAAAATCAGGTAACATATCAAATAGATCTTCTTCCTTAATAGAAGGATCGCCTGACATCCGGTCATCTAGTTTTTTTAGACATAAATATTGATTAGGTGACTTTGCCAATCTAGCATCCACAGTCAATTCAAGGAAACTGGCAAGCTTCGCAATATCTCCTTCCTTTTTTACCAGCTGTTCAATCAAGGTTTCATCTGCACATGCAATGATGGCAGGTTTACCTGTGAAACGTGCATAGCAAACGGCATATAGCAGATAAACGATCGTCTTCCCTGTACCCACACCTGCCTCTGCAAATACCACTTGCTTTTCCTTAAATGCTTTCTCAAGCTGAAAGGCCATAAAGATTTGCTCATCACGAAGTTCAAATCCAGCTTCAGGAAGGATATCGTAGAACACGTCCCCTACCCATTCGTTCAATTTTGTAAAAAAATTATCTGTTTTCCCTATTTCAAAAGGGAGTTTTTGACCTATCATCAATCATTACCCTCCAACTAAAAACCAATATGCATACTGACTTGTTTATCATTCGATACCTATTACTAAAATCCCTCTACTTTTTACTGTAGGAAAATTCTAATCAACTATTTCTTCAAACGAATTTGATAAACTGCCTACTATACTCTTGGCGGCTTTGGTCCCCAATATTGATAGTAATCAGTACGGATAAATCCGTTAAATAGCTTTCTTTTTTTGGTAGCTTGCTTTCCGTACAGTTTTTCAAAATCCGGATGTGAAGTTAGCATGTATACGGACCAGGTCGGGAGCTTTTCAAACACTTTACCCATGTCTTTATAAATTTCCTCTACTTCCTTCTCTTCTCCTAATCTTTCCCCGTATGGCGGATTCCCTATAATGACTCCGTATTCATCTCTAGTTGTAATATCTTTCACCTGCATTTGCTTAAAGGTGATCAAGTCGCCAAGACCCGCTTCAAACGCATTATCATTCGCTATATTTACCATTCGATGATCAATGTCAGACCCCATTATTTGTAAAGGCTGATCATACTTTGCTAGATCCTCTACCTCAACTCTTGCCTTGTCCCAATTGTTTTGACCAATCCAATCCCAGTTTTCGGAGGCAAAATCGCGGTTAAATCCTGGTGCGATATTTTGACCGATCAATGCAGCTTCAATAGCTATTGTTCCCGAGCCACAAACCGGATCTATAAACGGCCTGTCTGCTGTCCAGCGTGACAGCCTGACTAAAGCAGCAGCAAGTGTTTCCTTCAAAGGAGCTTCACCCTGTTCAGTTCTGTACCCTCTTTTATGGAGTGCGACTCCACTCGTATCAATTGTGAGTGTGGCAACATCATTTAACATGGCAATTTCAATCCGGTAAAAAGGTCCGTTTTCTTCAAACCAAGTTGTTCCCTTATAAGTGTTTTTTAAGCTCTCGACTACTGCCTTTTTGACAATGCTTTGGCAATCCGAGACACTAAAGAGTGTTGACTTTACTGACTTACCTATAACTGGGAATTCAGCGTTAACTGGTATATACCTTGCCCAATCTAGTCTTTTTGTTCTCTCAAATAGTTCATCAAAGGTTGTTGCTTTGAATTCACCAACCTTTAGCTTGACCCGGTCAGCCGTTCTCAGCCAAAGGTTAGCCCGGCAGATTGCCAATTCATCTGCTTCAAAGATGACCTTTCCGTTCTCTACTACACAATCTTCATACCCAAGGCTTCGCACTTCGTCGGCTACAATTGCCTCTATTCCCATTGCAGCTGTTGCAATCAATGTTACTTTACCCATATTTTTCTCCTTTTTTCACCTATATTACTTACATCTTAGCGCAGATGAAACCTATTTATACGTATGTAAATGCAAAAAGCTCTCCGTAGTGGAGAGCTAAATCACTTCTTAGAAGTCCATCAATAGCGTTCTGTAAGCCATGTTTTGTACCGTTGTACTGCAAGCGACGGACTTTTTCGTCTCGTACTCAGGTGGTAATCATCTATCTACAGATGAATCATCATCTGTCGTTCCCATCGTTTGATTCCTTAGAGAACGCGCCCCTACCATTATTTGGGTTTCTCGCTCGTGGGGTTTACCTCGTTCCACTCCAACCATTTCTGATTGGACTCCGTCACTGTGGCACTTTCAAGGTATTCGGACCATATCCCTTAAAGGACTTAGGTCGTTTCCCTGCCGTCAACCAAAGAACTTTGGCTGCCCTAGCTTATGAATTAGCTAGGCACGAACACTACAAGCATCTCAGCTATGTGCGAGCATGGACTTTCCTCTACATGACAAGCATGCAGCAATTACCCAAACGCTATTGATCAAGCAAGACTTAGTATATTACAACCCAAAGCATTTCGCAATATCAATTGTTGGAAGACTTACCAGCAATCGATCAATCAAATAGCTTACTTCCAAATACATGTTTTTCTAGATTTGAAATTCGTTTTAAAATATCAAAGTTAGTGTTCCCAGCCGCAGGCTGGCTTGGTCGTTTCGTTACATCATCAGCCTGTCTCTTCAAATGGAGGTTTTCCTGTTGAAGTTCTTCAATTTCTTGATGAAACACTTCATAGTCTTTAATAACGTAATCCAAAAACTTATCAACGTCTTCTTGGCTATACCCTCTAAAGGATGTTTTAAATTCTTTTTCTAAAATATCCTTCGCTGTTAACTTGATTTTATCTGATAGCATATTATTCACCTCTATAACCTTTACCATTCATCTTCTCTTATTTTTTCAAAAAAAAGCGAAAATGTCAATTTATCTTTTTAATAATTCCAATTTGAGGATTCATTATATTCTTCCTCATTTATTATGTCCTCAATATCATATGGTGTTATGTAGAAAATATGGTAGTTCCCATGCTCTATTTTTTTTTGGGCTTCTTGTACCATAAAAAAAGGACTCCCTTTTTTTTCATCATCATAAAAAGCCATTAAGGCGTCACTTTTTTTTACAATATATTGATTTTTCACTTTAAGCTGTCTAGGATTATCATATGGACGTTTGGTTATACTTTCAACAAAATCTGCCTGAGACAGAATGAACTCATATTGTTCTTTATTTGTGTCATTCCATTTGGCTTCTTGATCTAAGTGAGGCGTTAATACCGCTAAACGAAGCTCCGAATAATCTAGCTGTAATTCAAAAATCACTTCCGCTGCCCAAAGCTCAGTTCCAAGTTGACCGCTTATAATGACCCATTCTAATCCATCTTCAATCATGGGTACTAATCTCTTTTTAATTGCTTTTTTTATGTAGGTAATCCCTTTGTGGTCTTGCTTAAATATTCCTAGTTCAAATGCTTTATAACCAGTAATAGCTAGTACTTTAATCATTATACAGTTCCTTTCCAAAGTTGAAAATAAGAACTGACTAAAAGCCAGTTCTTACTTTATCCCTATCTTCTTGGCATAAAGCCTGGGAACATTCCTGGGCGGCCAGGACCTGGACCTGGACAGTTAAAGTGCTGATTTGAAAGTTCATTTACCATTGATTCTGTTTGAGGGAAATAGTGATTATGCTGATACATTTGGTGATTTACATGTGTAGTGTGACTTGGATGAATGTGTGGAACAATGGTAGTAGAGTAAGAATGTTGTACACAGCACTTTGTTGGGTGGACAATTGGTGCCATCATATTGGGTCTGCCATTCATGCTAATTTCTCCTTTCATCTCTCTAATAGTTACTACATTAATAGCCTATGAAGAAAGGAGTGTACATGTACTGATGAATTCACCTATTTTTTATAGATAATATGCTTCAATTTACTCTTGCTTAATAAAAGAGTTGATGGAGGCTTTGTTTATATTCAGAGAAAATAAATACTGTTAAACAAATCATAAAGAAAAAGAGAAATAATAATGTCTTTCTCACGAGCTAATCTCTCCTAAATAAGATTTACAAGCGTTCATTTTATCTCCATTTTCTTCATAAAACAACAAGTAATTTCTAGAAATTACATACTCTCTTATAATTCGACAGTAGACTTTGGCGATTTATAGGGATTAGTGCGCTTGCCTAGGAAATATTTAGACTATTTCTCCTTTTATTTTCTAAACGATGTATTCGTTTTTCTAGCTGCAAGTACCCTTTTCCTTTACCCATAGGATTTTCCCTGCCATCCCTACAAAACTCAATGGCCATTTTAGCATATTGGAGTGCCTTTTCTACTTCTTTCGTTTTATGCTCATAATATTTAGCAAGTTCGATTGACGCTATTAAATTGTTAGGAAATGGTGCTTGTTCATCAGCTACAACTTCCACCCAAAGCCTAGTAGCTTCTGACAAGTTTTGTTCTTTTTTACACAATGCTGCTAGAGCAGATTTTGCTTCTACCGTTTGATTACCTGCTACTTGTGAAAGTTCGTAGAAGTGCTCCATGGCAGATTGACGCTCGCCAACAGAATCTAACCATCTTGCCACTTCAAACTTCTCTGCTTGACTTCCTTGTTCAGTATGAAGGAGCTTATTGGAGACATGAATATACAAACTGATGAGTGTTAAGATGTCTGTCTCATTATGACTCATCATTCCAAATATACCTTCAGGATTTGGATCCTCTAAATAGTGAAAATAAATCATTGGTGCCATGAAACCAGGAGTATCACTTTCTCTTACAATATGGAGGATTTCCTTCTCGACAATACTTAGCTTAAGAGAAGCATACTCTTTTTTCCATAACCGTCTACTGCCATGCAATAAGTCAAAGTGACCAAATTTCGGAAGCTTTGGAACGTGGTCACGTACTAACGTATGTCTTGTTTTCACCTGTGGCCAGTCAAAGGCTTTCCCGTTATATGTGACTAGTGTAGTATAGTCAACGTCCTGTAAAAAATAATGGTAAAGGGCAACTTCCGAGGCTGGACTAGGTAAGAAAAACTGCTTTACAATCACTTTCTTCTCAAATACACGAGCATAACCAAGCAGGAAAATAGTCGTACCTGTCCCACCATTTAACCCAGTCGTCTCTGTATCGAAAAAGAAAAGATCTTGAGCTTGGAATCCAGATACAGACAATGGATGACTGAAGGGTGATGAGTTCCAATCCTGCACTACATCATGTAATTCGCCGAATTCATATAAGCCGTGTTTGGCTGTTAAAGGATATTCTTTTTCTCGAATGAAGATATATTCACCCTCGAAATAATAGGGTTTGGCATCAAATTTCTCCCAATCCAGTAGGTAAGGTATTTCTTCTGTATTTTGTTTTTGTTCTACTTTGACCTCAGTTTCTACTACTTCTGTCACAAGATGCTTTTTCATTCGATTCAACTTTGATTTCAAAGACATACATACACCTCATTTCTAACCATTCCTTTCCGTCATTTGTTTCAGTAGCTCTAACGTAACCTTTTTTGTGTTTGTATCAAAAGCATCTAATCCTACACAAGACGGACAGCCACTTTCACATAAACACCTTTGAATCGACGTTTCTGCTTCCATCAAAATATGATCCATTTTTTCGTAAAGCTTTTCACTGAGACCAATTCCACCTGGATAGCGATCGTATAAATAGATGGTGGGTTCACCAGAATGAGTCGATTTAACCTGTGGGACGATGTGAACATCTCCAGGGTCACACATGACAAGCAATGGCACAATATGTTTAATGGAGTGGGCAATTCCTAGTAATCCTTGCTCAAGCTTTGATTCCGTCATTTCAGAATCCTTGCTAAAAGTAAGCCAGACTGAATTTGTATGAAGCTCAGCTTCAGGCAAGTGAATAGGACCAGAGCCAATGTTTTCATGTGTTTCAAATTTAATCTTTTTAAAAATGGTAGCCATTGCTGTCACCATGACATCCCCGTAGCCATATCCCATAATTTCATGCTTTTCTTCTTTATCAACCTCTAGTACCTTTAATTGAACCGCTAGATTTGCATCTGTATAGTAATCTACTTCTACCTCTCGAACGAAAGCCTTCTTTTCCTCCCAGTCTAGCTTTTCTACTTGAAACTGGGTACCTTGATGTAAATAGATTGCTTCATCATGCAATAGTGTCATGGCACTAAAGGTGTCCATTTCACCGATTACCTTTGCTTTACCTGTAGTTGTCACATCAATTATAACCACGTTTTCTTGTGAGGCAGACCGAAGACTGATGTTATGGGCAGGAAAGGCATCATTCATCCAATACCATTTTTCACTTTTATGATGAAGGACCTTTTCTTCTGTCAGAAATTCGAGTATATCTTCTAGTTCCACACCACCAAATTGGTCACCACGTTTAAATGGAAGTTCATAGGCTCCACATTTAATATGATCAAGAAGGATGACTAAATTATCGGGGTTAATTCGAGCTGTCTCAGGATTTTGTTCAAAGACGTACTCGGGATGCCCAATCACATATTGATCTAAGGGGCTTGAGCTACCTACCATAATGATTAAAGCTTCCCCTTGCCTTCTGCCCGCTCGACCTGCTTGCTGCCATGCACTGGCAATCGTACCGGGATAACCAGTCATGATACACACTTGCAATTGACCGATATCCACTCCAAGCTCGAGGGCGTTTGTACTAACCACTCCATAAATTTCTCCATTTCGCAATCCACGCTCAATTTCTCGCCGTTGCTCCGGAAGATACCCCCCACGGTAGCCACGAATCGACTTTGCTCCGATCTCAGCCGATACAAGCTCTTTTAGGTACGTTAAGATAATCTCTACACGAACCCGACTTCGTGCAAATACGATCGTCTGAATTTTATTTTTTAAAAACTGACCTGCTAAATCTCGTACTTCTAGGGTGGCACTTTTGCGAATATTTAATGGCTTGTTCACAATAGGCGGATTGTAAAAAGCAAAATGCTTTCGTCCTGATGGCGCACCATTATTGTTAACCAGCTCCATTTCACTGCCTGTTAGTTGTTCAGCCAATTCCTTAGGGTTTGCGATCGTGGCAGATGTACAAATAAACTGTGGGCTACTGCCATAAAATTCACATATTCGTTTTAAGCGCCGAATCACATTCGCCACATGACTCCCAAAAACCCCACGGTAAATATGTAGTTCATCAATGACAATGAACTTTAAATTTTCAAATAGGGAGACCCACTTTGTATGGTGTGGAAGGATGGCAGAATGGAGCATATCGGGGTTTGTAATTACGATATGACCAGCCTTTCTCACCTTTTGTCTGATAGACGGAGAGGTATCTCCGTCGTATGTATAGCTATTGATATTGACTCCAATCTGATCAATCAGTTCATTTAATTCACTTTTTTGGTCTTGAGCCAATGCTTTCGTTGGGAATAGGTAAAGAGCCCTAGTATTAGAATTTTCGAGTATAGATTGTAAGACTGGTAAATTATAACAAAGTGTCTTCCCGGAAGCAGTGGGTGTCACTGCTACAAAGCTTTTACCACTCTGAATGGTCTCAAATGCCTTTTCCTGATGAGAGTAAATCTGGTTAACACCCCTATTTTGTAAGGCCGCTACTAGCTTCGGATGAATGGATCCAGGTATAGGTGCTTCAATTGCTTTTTTCGCCTCAATCGTATGCCAATGGACAATTTGCTTATTCTTTTTTAGGTCTTCCATAATGTCTTGTATCGTTTGTTTTCCAAAACGTTTCATTTGTACTCACCTCATGTTATCTTACTTTATATTTTAACGAATAAACGTTCGTTTAGTAAACATAAAAAAAAACGATCTGTCTAGATCGTTGCTTAACATGACCTATAACCTTGATATAACAGTATTAGCTGTTGATAGGTAAAATTTTCACATTACTATTAGATTAGATTATTGCCGATTTGATGGTACTCAGAAGTAAATGGCTCGAAAATTGCTTACTAAGAATTTTACTAAGAAAAGATTGTACAAAGTTCATAAAAAAATTGCTTTAATCCGTGTCACCTTGGATTCATATCACTACTTATTTTTACCATTTATTAATGCGGTTCGATCTTCAGCCATTGGAGGTTTCTCAAACCATCCTCTTTCTAGCATAATTTGTGCTCCATCCTCGGAATATAATAATTGTTTTCCAATCAGATTTAAATATTGAAGATATAAATCTTTTCTCATACATACGGCTTGTCCTGCACCATAAAATCCGACTGCAGCTGATGATAAAGTTCCTATATGAAACATCAGGAGTTTATCTGAAAATGGAGATGTTGTTGAATTTGTAATCGTAGAATCCTAATAAATGGGAGAATTCAAATTACTTTCAATGAAAAACCCATTAAATACTTCCGTCATTTTTGTAGATAGTTTTAATCCTCTTTGTAAATATTTTCGAACTTTTTCATCCTTAGCCACTTGGGCAAATGCCATGGAAACTGCTTTACTTAAATTCGTTTTATTCATATTGAAAGTTATATTACTGATTTCAATGGAGGTTAAAGGTCTGCGCTTTCCAAGCCATCCAGTCATGATATCTTTTTCTGCCCATTCTTCTAGTCCAGAGACGAGTAAATATAAGGTGGCCTTGTGTATAACCCCTTTGATAACAATAAATCCATAATCTCATTAAAAAATTTGATTGCTTCCAAATTACACTCCGTATAGTATTCTCTTACATCTGGTCTTGAAGAAACTTGCAATGAGACGGAATATCCAGTCATTTCATGCTGAATCATAATCAATAAATAATTTAAAAAGAAACTATCTAAAAATAAACGTGGAGCATTCAAGTTGACATCTTGTTCTGTAAAACCAAAAGGAATTGGGAATTGTTCATTATTAAAGAACTCCTTTATTTTAACTACATGTCTTTCTGATAAATCTAAAGATGTCTCATATATCTTTTTAATATCGGGATCTTCAATTATTTCTAATGCGTATTTACTAAAACAAATAGATAATGTGTCATTCATATATTGTGTCCATAATGCTGCTATTTCTGGTGATGTTAGAATTGCAGTTGTATTATGTTTCATTTTCTCACCCACTTGAATTTTTTTTACTTACCTGCAATGCAACCTTGCTTAAATTTGTGGTAAGATTTTAAAATAGAAAAGGAGAATTTGATGTATAAACCAAACCTTTTGTCTCTTTTTATTTTCTTAACTTTTTTTCTTTTTATTGGCTGTGAACAAGTACCTATCGAAACAAAAAATGCGGATACAATCGAACAAGAGGATTCTAATCAATCTATTAAGTCAAATGAAACAACTGATTCTGAAACCAAAAAAAATGATCAAGATAACCTGAGAAGTGATTCTACTGTCGAGAATCAAATCATAGAAGGATCTAATCATTTACCTGAACTCAAAGTCCATTACATTGATGTAGGTCAGGGTGATTCAACCTTGCTTCAATACTCACAAGATGGAGAAGATTTCACGATACTAATTGACGCTGGTAATTGGAATAGCAACAATGTGGTGAATTATCTAAATTCTCAAAATGTAACGCAAATTGACATTGCGATAGGTACACACCCCGACGCAGATCACATAGGACAGTTAGATAAAGTTTTAAATACATTTGAAGTTGGTGAAGTCTGGCTACCCGGTAACACAAGCACGTCTCAGACTTTTCAAAGACTCTTAGGTGCAATAGATTCTAGTGGTGTAGATTACTACGAACCAAGAATGGGCGATGAATTTGAAATTGGTTTACTAGGAATTGATGTTTTATACCCAAAAACAATATCGGAGCAGGATAACGAGGAATCCATCTCTTTAAAAATAACGTATGGTGAGGTACGTTTTATCTTTACAGGGGATGCAAGCAAGAGCGACGAATTAAATATGCTGCAAAGTGGATTTAATTTACAAGCAGACATTCTACATCTTGGGCATCACGGCTCTTCAACCTCTACCCATCCATCCTTTTTAAGTGAAGTAAAGCCTTCAATTGCTATATATAGTGCTGGATTAAACAATAGCTATGGCCATCCACATGAGGAGGTTGTCGATTTAGTTCAGAGCTCTGGTGTGAACCTTTACGGCACCGATGTTCATGGTACGGTTATCGTTACAACAGATGGAAAGGACTATAAGGTATTCACAAAAATGAATGGTACTATCTCACCTGCAAGCAATAGTCAGTCTAACCACGAAAAGGATTCTGAGAGAGAACCAGCACCGTCCACTAACAGTTGTATTGATGTTAATTCTGCAACACCCGAGCAGTTACAAGAGATTATTCATATTGGTCCAGCTCGTGCTACAGACTTGATAGATTTAAGACCTTTTGATTCAGTTGATGATTTAACAATAATAAGTGGGTTGGGTGCATCAAGAATTCAAGATATCAAATCGCAAGGTCTTGCTTGCATTGGAGGTTAAGAACATGAAAGGTTATTTAGACAGGATTGAAGATAATCAATTTGCCGTTATTTTGGTAGAAGAAATCAAAAAAGAGTTTATTATACCAAAGGCTGAGTTACCAGAAGGAAGTGTCGAAAAATCATATTTTGACCTTATAATCGAAAATGATTTGATCAAATCAATGAAATTAAACGAGCAAACGACGAGTTCTGAACAACAAAATGTAGCCAATCTGATGTCAAAGCTTCGATCTAAGAGTAAAGGTAGCAAATTCAAGAGAAAATAGAGTTCAAATGAATTTAGAATTAACATCAAAAAAACACTTCAATTTGAGGGAGGCCGCTGAAAAACTCCTTTTTCTAAAAAAAATTTGCTGAAATACCTGTTGATTTCCACTCCAGGATGCTCGCTGCAATCAACCACTACTCCATTGGTTAAATAGCAACAATGTTTACGAAAACAGCCTTTCTTTATTACCGATTAAAATAAATTGATATATTTCCCACTATTACTAACAAAGTTACATACACCCCTCGCTTCATTTAAAACATGACTATTTTTATCATAATTAGCTTCATGACTGAGAAGACTATCATTCATAAAAGACATTGATGTGAAATGTGAGGGGCTTATTTTGAAGAAGAATAAAGAAGAAACTATACTTTATGCTCTTACTTTTTTAGGTTTTATTCTTTTTCCTTTTGTATTTAGGAAAAAGCCCATTAAGGATTGGGTGATTGTTTATCTTCTGAAAGCATATATATCAAGTTTGATTGACTCCTGGACAGTATCAGCAGGAAAGATTTCTTATCCTGTGCGCCTATCGCCTAATTCATTCCGAATCAGCCTATTATTTGATTACTTGTTATTTCCAATCCTGTGTGTCTTCTATAATCAATTTACATTTAGATTTCGCCTTTTACCTACTATGTTAAGTGTATTTATCTTTTCTATACCAATGATTATCATAGAAGTATTACTTGAGAGGTTTACAAACTTGATTAATTTTAAAAAGGGTTGGAATTGGTTCACAAGTTTTTATACACTTACCCTTACTTTTTGGTTTGTACGTGGGACCGTTTACCTTCTAAATTATAACTCTAAGGAAGATACTAGAAGTCAAGAGGCTCAATTGTCTAAACAATCCATTTAGCCAAATGATATCTTTGTTTCTTTTTGATATTCATCTTTACGAAGTACTCTTTGTATTCTTGTTTAAAAGAAAAAGAGTTTCCAAAGCAACCCATTTGTATTTATCTAGAACGGCAATTTTTACATACTTGAATAATCAGATTCTCATCCGTTTTATGAGGATACAATAACTTGATTCTTTTCCTTTCACAAAGCAGGCATTCGCCTCGCCCTTTTGAAGGAAGTTTTCGTAAGGTCCTTCCTCTATATCTCTTAGCCATTTCCATCCATCCCACTAGTTCATTTTTATTGTTTCTTTATCTAATGATGGATGGGACAAAGGATTGTTGGGTTTTTTACTCATTTATCATCAAATAGGACAAATTTTTAAAAAAAAATGAATAGTAGACTTCACAGCAAAAGGATAGCTCTATTTGTGTAGAAAGGGACTATTTAGTGACGTGGTACAAAAAGCAGTCAACACTTCCTCAAGACCTCAAACATGACAAGCAAAGTCATACAATCACTTTTCACGGCATACCTTTTAATGATGAAATTTACGGAGGTGTGTTTGCATGGTTAGTCCTTTTCAA
>NZ_JBMERO010000023.1:0-56314 GCF_049310945.1 Bacillus sp. DJP31
ATGAAGCAAGACATCAGTGGAATGAAGCAAGACATCAGTGGAATGAAGCAAGATATTAATGGTATGAAGCAAGATATTAATGGTATGAAGCAAGACATCAGTGGAATGAAGCAAGACATCAGTGGAATGAAGCAAGACATTAGTGGTATGCAACAAGATATTAGTGGTATGCAACAAGATATAAGTCGAATGCAGAATGATATTCACATGTTGGACACGCGTCAGTTTGAACTAAACCAAATGGTATCCTCTATTCGTGATAATCAGTTAGCTCAAAGAGAGGGTCATGATTCATTGGTACATGATGTAGCTGAGATGAAAGGTGAAATAAAGTCTATTGATAAGAAACTCGAGAATGTTTCCTCTACACTTGATCAATTAGTAGAAAGTCAAGAACGCAAAGATAAAATACTTGAATCACTCTCACTTCGCTCATTAGAACAAGAAACAGACATTCGTGAATTAAAACGGATCAAATAACTCTCCTATCATTTACCATTACACTTTCAACCTCATAGAAAAGTTTCCCAAAAGCCAAGTGGCGTTTCTTCTGCTTCTATTTAAGAAGCAAGAGAAGCGTCTCTTTTGTTTATGGTCAAAAGATCCTACTCCTACATAAATCAAGAATCAATCTTCTTATAAGCCCATAGGATACTAATAAACCTCATCACAAAAAGGAGAATGTTATGTATTGGTATTCTAGGGAGAACATAAATCATCCAAGTGTTGTTGCGTTTGGAAGGGGAGATGTAACCGGTGATGGAATACCTGACAATGTGTATTTGACCGGGATCAAGACTCCAGATAGTCCATTTACTCAAAACATTACCCTTCACATGCAGGATGGACGAACAGGTATGGTAACCAATGTCACGCTTCGTGATAATGCAGGTTATAATCCTTCATTATTTTTGGGGGATTTTACTGGAAATGGTGTAGCAGATGTTTTAATAAGTATTGCTACAGGTGGAAGTGGTGGTACGTCATACTATTTCATTTATTCCTTCTTGAATAATACAGCACAATTACTTTTTGATGGTAATGTTTACAATGACGAATATAAATACGAGGTAACGTATCAAGATAACTACAAAGTGAAAGTTGTCAGCAAGAATAATAATGTAACATACCTGATTGATATAACAACTCGGGATCCAGACTACTCGAATGAAATATATGATGAGAATGGAGACCTGATAAGTCCAATAGAAGGTTTTGTGAATCCCTTAAGTGGTCTATATCCAGTGGATTTCGATTCGAATAAAGTATTTGAGCTATTAGCCTATCAAAGAATAGCAGGTAGATATAATGCAGATTCTTTAGGATATGTCCTGAACACTCTAGGCTGGAAGGATAATAGATTTGTATTGAAAAATCAGTATGTAGCTATCTTTGGGAGGGCCGAGGGGACAGGTACACTGTCCCAATAGTCACCCTTCAGTTTAAACAAGAATAGTAAATCAACAGTGGATTGTGTGTCACCCGACATTCTATAATTAGAAAAAAGCTCATTCTTAGACTTTGAATGAGTTTTTTCTATGTGTAAACAAATCCATAATCGCCCAACAATTAGGTGAGAAGGGCTTTTTATACATGTAAACGAAAGAAGCTGTCATATGAATTTTAAAATGAAAGAAGCTATTGAGATAGAATCAGTTGGACAAAAGTTACTCGAATTCAAAACATTACGATCACTAAATATAACCAAGCTTAAGGCTTTTGTTGAACCAAAATTGCATTTGGAATTGACGGGAATACACCCTGTATTTGATAGAGTAAAGTTACGAGAATTACTGGCTACATGGGTTGTTCATGATTTAACCCACATTTCTCAAATCATACGGGGTATGGCCGAGAGATACAGAACTGATGTTGTTCCTTGGAAAGAATATTTAGGAATATTGAAAAAGTAATAGTGAACAGGACCTCAATCCTTAAAAAAAATAGACGGATTTTCAAGCTGAAACTGTGATAGTATTAGGAAAATTAGTTGATGAAAAATAGGGGATAAGAACACGCTGGAAGGAAAAATATCTAAACAAGTTTCCAGGTAAAAAACCCCAAGTCACTTCATGTTTTTTGATGAATTTACTTGACTTTGAACTTCTCCATACACTCTGAAAAAAGCAAACTCCAGACAAAAAGAGATCTTTCATTATAAAAAAAATAATCCCCACTTAACAAGAAGGTTTTTTGTAATATGGATCAATAACCATATATGAATTACTAGTAAGAAAAAAGCCTCTCAATTGGAGAGACTTTCATCTTCTATTTTTACACTAAATGACTCTTTAATCACTTAATAGCCACACTAACTTTTAACTTTTTCCCTTTAATCGTTGTATTCTCCATGGCCTGCAAGACTACTGAACCCTTTCCATTGAGAATATCTACATATGACAAGGTATCCTGAATGGTAATAATACCAATATCATCTGAGGATACTCCAGGAATCTTGGCAATCGTTCCAACAAAGTCTACTGCTCGAATCTTTTTGTTTTTTCCGGCACTGAAATGTAGTTTCATGATATCTTTGTTGATACGAGCTGTTTTGTTATTATGAACGACACGTCGTCCACTTAGTTTTTCTTCAAAAGCAGCTTTCCCAGCAGCAACTTTCTGATGGCTAGGAGCATTCATCTTAGTAATCTCAAAGCCGATATATCTTTCTATTGCTCTAAGGTGTTTTTCTTCGCGTGGTGTTGCAAATGTAATAGCTCTCCCAATATTTCCAGCACGCCCAGTTCTTCCTGTCCGGTGGACATAGCCCTTTTTTTCTAATGGCACGTCAAAATTGATGACAAGTGATACATTATCAATATCAATTCCTCTTGCTGCAACATCTGTTGCAATAAGGTAGCGGAAATTCCCCATTTTAAAGCCATCGATAACGGCAAAACGATCCTCTTGTAATAAGCGGCCATGAAGACGTTCGCAAGAATAATTGGCTTCTTCCAATTCGGCAAACACGGTCTCCACGTGCTCTTTCGTTTTGCAAAAAATAATACAGCTATCAGGATTCTCAATAACTGTCAGGTTTTTTAGAAGTGGTATCTTATGCTCTTCCTCTTCAACTTCGATTAAAAAGTGCTCAATGGTATCGGTTGTCATCTTGGCAGAAGCAATCTCGATATCGATAGGATCTTGCATATATCTATGGCAGAGATTCTCAACATCCTTAGGCATCGTAGCCGAAAATACCATTGTTACTCTGTCTAAAGGTAGTTTTCTTAGAATTTTCTCTACTTCCTCAATAAAACCCATATTAAGCATTTCATCGGCTTCATCAATAATTAAGTATTTGATTTGATCTAAATCTAAAGTACCTCTCTCAATATGGTCCATTACACGCCCAGGTGTACCGGTAACAACATGGGTTTTTTGTTTCAATTCTTCTTTTTGAATCGAAAAAGGCTCTTTTCCATAAAGTGCTGTTGCTTTAATCCGTTTAAATCTTCCGATATTCGTGATATCATCGCGTACTTGAACAGCCAGCTCTCTAGTTGGTGTTAGTATCAGTGCTTGAGGCTTTTTCTCATCCCAATGAATCATCTCACAAATAGGGATACCAAAGGATGCCGTCTTGCCACTGCCTGTTTGAGATTTTACGACAAGATCTTGATTTTCCAAAGCTCTAGGTATGACTTCAATTTGAACCTCTGTTGGAGCCTCGTATTTTAACAAAGCTAGTGCTCTCTTCACTTCATCGCTTAAATTATAATCCTGAAAACTAATTTCAATCATGTAGTAACCTCGTTTTTTTATATTATCCGACTTATATATAGGATTCTCGTTGGAGAAATATCATATGCATAATCTGAACATGGTTCATTATACTTTAAATGGTGAACAAAAGAATCTTATTTTGCAATATAGTAAGTTTCGTGGTGGGCTATGAAACGATTTAATCGATCGTTATCGTGGTTCAATAAAATCATTAGTTTAAAAAATGGAGGATGTAAAATGGTATACTTAGCTTAATTAGAGTAGAAGGGATATTAAAATGAAAGAAAAGATATATGAAGTGGATTTGTATGAGCCCATTCGGAATTTTTTTATAGAGCAGGGGTATGTGGTTCACGGAGAGGTCAACCATTGTGATCTGACAGCTGTTAAGGAAGAAGAACTTATTATTGTTGAAATGAAGCGAAATTTGACCGTCGATCTTCTTGTCCAAGCCGCCAACCGGCAGCGGATGACGGATCAGGTCTACATTGCCATTCCAAAACCGAAGTACAATCTTTTTTCGAAAAAGTGGAAGGAAATATGCCATTTGATTCGAAGGCTGGAGCTTGGTTTGATTCTTGTTTCTTTTCATGACGAAGGAGCTTCAATGGATATTAAGATTGAACCTATCCCTTTTGACCGACACAAAAGTATGCAACGGAGTAAGAAGAAACGAAGCAAAGTCATGGACGAAGCGAAGGAAAGACACGGTGACTACAATGTAGGTGGTAGCACGAAAACGAGAATCATGACCGTCTATAAACAAAATTGCATTCAGATTGCCTATTTTCTTGACGAGTTTGGCCCCTTGTCACCGAAAGCATTAAGGGGAATGGGTGCCGTAGAAAAAACGTTACCTATCCTCCGCCAGAATTATTATGGATGGTTCATTAAGATCAGCAGAGGAATATATGGTTTGAACGAAATAGGTAGAAACGAATTGGAACTGTACCCGGAGTTGGTCAATCATTATTGTGAATTAGCGAAAAAATCAACAACGAACAGTTCCGATTAGTCTTCTACTTCTTACATTTATAGCTCTTTAGAAAGCATTAGCTGTTGAAAATGAATAGTGCTTTAACAGCTGGGGGAAAACCTCCCAAAGATCCAATTGCTCATTGATTTATGTAATAAAAGGAAGACAGAAAAAGGAGAATTAACCTGATCCATTACAATAAAAATTCCACTAATTACATATACAACTACGCCTATCGTCCTGAAGAAGCATCCCTCTGTCATTTGGAAATGCGTTCTCTTTTTGTCGTGGATTCTAAAACAAGTATCCTGGAAAGTACGATTAAAATCGACCCCAGTAGAAGCCCTTTTATTAGGGAAAGAGTAGATGTTCTATTTGAGGGAGAGAATTTGGAGGAAATCGTCGAACAGGTGAAGAATCTACCAATGATACAATCCACCTTTAAGGTACTTTTTGTTAAGCTTGATGATCCTGATGTAGCGGAAAAAGTAGGGTTTAAGGAACGTCGTGCCATTGAACGTGAGGTAGGATTACTTATACCTGGCGAGCCGGATCTAATAAGCCCGAAAGAGTTATTTGGCATCATAATTGTAAATGGTCGCTGGATCTTCGGCAGATATCAAAAAAGTGAAGCCATTTGGTTAAAACATCAACAAAAGCCGCATGGGTATTCAACTGCACTCAGCACGCGTGTCGCAAGAGCGGTAGCCAATATTGCGGTACCACGTCCAGAGGGAATCAAAGCAATTGATCCTTGCTGTGGGATAGGAACAGTTCTTGTTGAGGCTCTATCTATGGGTATTGATATGGACGGTAGTGATATCAACCATTTGATTACAAATCATACAAATGAAAATATTTCCCACTTTGGTTTCAAGAAAGAAGTCGTGGTTAGAGATATAAGAAAGGTAACAGAAAGCTATGACTCTGCCATTATTGATATGCCATACAATTTATGCTCGGTTGTAACACCACAAGAGCAACTTGAAATGCTCGAGAGTACTCGCAAATTTTCAAAAAAATTGGTAGTTGTCACAATCGAAACGATTGATTCAATAATTGAGAACGCTGGATTCACCATTGTAGACCGATGCATCGTATCAAAAGGTGGATTTATTCGGCAGATTATTGTTTGTGAATGAAACACATTTCATAAAAAATGCATTAGACCATAACAAAATAGTGTTCATATCAGTCATGATTTCTGAATGTAAAATGATCTATTATAGGATTTTTTTAAAAACACGACATAGCACAATAAAGATAAGTGAATAATAATACTATATTGAAGGTGTTCCGTGTAAATAAAACTGTCTGCTGCTATTCGTAATTACTATAATGAGATATCTAACCTTTGTAAGGAATCTGGAGCACCTGTTTATTTGACAAAAAATGGTGAAGGTGACTTAGTGGTCATGGATATTGTATTTTCATATAAAGAAGCAGGTTACCACTCAAGGTATCCTGCTTCTTTTTTAATAATTAGTACCAACTAATGGTATCTACTAGTAAAATCAGCCTATATGACATTTGTCATGCCCTAAACTGACACTTATTACTTATAGAATCTGACTTAATTTCGTATACTATGGATAGTTAAATAACATATCGTGTTCGGCAAAGTTCGAAACGATACAATTCGAGGAGGAGTACATGCTATGTCAGAATCTAAAAATATATCTAAACTAAGAAAAGATGTTGCCCCTTTTGAAAAATCTGATCCAAAATCAAGTGTCATGCAGTTAATAAATACAATTGGCCCTTTAGTATTATTTTGGTACTTGGCTTACTTAAGTCTTTCGGTATCGTATTGGCTTACACTTCCAATCTTAATTATCACGTCAGGCTTTGTGGTTAGAACGTTTATTCTTTTCCATGATTGTTGCCATGGATCATTCTTTAAGAGTCGCCGTGCTAATGACATAATTGGTACAATCACGGGTGTAATCACACTGGTTCCTTATCAACAATGGAAGCATAGTCATTCTATCCATCATGGGACGAGCAGTAACCTTGATAAAAGAGGCACAGGAGATATGTGGCTTCTAACAGTAGAAGAATATGCAGCAGCTTCAATCTGGACCAAGATATATTATCGTATTTACCGTAACCCGATCATAATGTTCGGTGTTGGACCTATCGCAGTGTTTCTTATTCAATACCGCTTTAACGTTAAAGGTGCAAAACGTAAGGAGAAAATTAATACACACGTGACGAATGTATCAATCGTTGCTTTATATGCATTACTTAGTTGGGCAATTGGATGGCAGGAATTTTTAATCATCCAAGGTCCTATCTTCTTCATCTCTGGTTTAATGGGAATCTGGTTGTTCTATGTACAACATCAGTTTGAGGATTCTTACTTTGAGCATGAAGATGAGTGGAGCTATGTGAAAGCAGCAGTGGACGGAAGTTCGTACTATAAGCTTCCAAAGGTTCTACAATGGATCACTGGTAATATTGGTTTTCATCACGTTCACCATTTGAGCCCAAGAGTGCCTAACTATAACCTGGAGAAGGTTCATAACGCATCAATGCCTCTTCAAAAAGCAACAACGATTACGATCGGAACTAGCTTGAAGTCCCTTAAATTTCGTCTTTGGGACGAAGAAAGAAAGAAATTCATCAGCTTTAAAGATATGAAGAAAAATTTCACTTTATCTAATTCCAAGGCTGAACAATTAAAGGAAAAGATAACAAGTCGTAGACCAAGCTTACAAGAAAAATAAGGTCTAAGCTAAAAATATATGTGAGTCTATTTTAGGTGAAAAGGGAGGGTATTAGACTATGAAGAATTGGAATGACATGTTTCGAAAAAACACGGGTCTTAGTCCATATGTTTGGGTAGTTTTTTACATCCTCCCTTTTTACTTTATTTTTCATTCAACTTCGCCTTTTCAAATTGCATTTGGTATTACAATGATCATCTTATTCTTTGTTTGCTATGTGCTGTCCTTTGTTTCTAAAGGATGGCTTGTGTATTTTTGGACGAGTGTGCAAATAGCTATCTCAACAGCTATGAGTTTACTTTTTGGTTACGTCTACTTCTCTTTATTCCTAGCTTTTTTTATCGGAAACCTAAAAAATAGAATCGCCTTTTTTATTTTATATTCAATTCATATCGTCAGCACCGTTGCGACGATCAACTATGGCTTTGTTACGGAAAACCCCTTTTTTTTCACACAGCTACCGTTCGTCCTTTTAAGTCTTATTGCCGTTATTCTCCTACCTGTTAGCACGTACAATAAAAATAAAGAGGATAAATTGCAAGGACAGCTTGAAGATGCGAATAAAAAAATTTCTGAGCTTGTGAAACTGGAAGAACGACAGAGAATTGCTCGGGATCTGCATGACACACTTGGGCAAAAGCTATCATTAATCGGCTTGAAAAGTGATTTAGCTGGAAAGTTAATTAGCAAAGATCCTGCTCAAGCCAGAATTGAAATAAATGATGTACAGCAAACAGCTAGAACAGCATTGAAAGAAGTCCGAGAATTGGTGACTAAAATGCGTGGTACAAAGCTAGAAGACGAGATTTATAGAGTCAAGCAGATCTTGAAAGCAGCTCAGATTAAATTCATCCTAGAAGGTGACCCAAGACTGCCAAACACATCCTTAATCGCCGAGAATGTAGTGAGCATGTGCATTAAGGAAGCCGTTACTAATGTCGTTAAACACAGTAGTGCTTCAGAATGTTCGGTTATTATTGAGCCAGCAAGAACGGAGTTAATAGTGAGAGTTCAAGACAACGGAGTGGGGATTAAAGATTCTCTTAGTACTTACAGTGGCAATGGACTTAAGGGAATGAAAGAGAGACTCGAATTTGTAAACGGGAATCTTGAAATCTCATCTAATTTGGGGACAACCATTGTTTTTAAAGTGCCGAATGTTAGCGTAAAACCGGATGAGGAGGTGGGAATATGATTCGTATTGTCATTGCTGAGGATCAGAATATGTTACTCGGAGCACTTGCAGCGTTAATAGATTTAGAAGAGGATATGACTGTTGTTGGAAGAGCAGGTAATGGTGAGGAAGCCTTAAAACTCGTTCATCAGCATCAGCCTGATATATGTATAATGGACATTGAAATGCCAGGAAAGAGCGGCCTTGATGCAGCAGAAGAATTAAAAGGATTTAGGTGCAAAGTGATTATTCTCACTACCTTTGCCAGGTCTGGATATTTTGAGCGTGCAGTTAAGGCAGGTGTTAACGGTTATTTATTAAAGGATAGCCCTAGTGAAGAACTGGCAAGCTGTATTCGAAGTGTTATGGCCGGAAAACGTATTTACGCCTCAGAGCTTGTAGATGAAGCCTATAATGAAGAAAATCCACTGACCGATCGGGAGAATGAAGTGCTCGTTCTAATGGCCGACGGTAAAAGTACGAAGGAAATAGCTAGTCAGCTTTATCTTACAACTGGAACTGTTCGCAATTATATTTCTACTATTCTTGACAAACTCGAAGTAGGTAATCGAATCGAGGCCATAAAGCGGTTTAAAGAAAAAGGTTGGTTTAAATGACTGGCAATAATGATAGTAAATGTAAGGCAAAATAACTCTCTCCAAAAATGAAAGCACCCTCTTGTAAGGGTGCTTTTTCGTTATGTTAAAAGAGACTTAATCACTTCATTTGTCAAATTAGGCACAATATCTAAAGAATAAGCTAATTCCATTCGTTCATACTTTTTATGTGCGTCAAATCCATATGGACCTATGTTAATGACCGGAACATTAATATCTCTTATATCTTGGTACTCAACAAAATGCTTCGTTCCCCAGCCAGGATTGTTTGTGGTTACAGCTTCAATCCCAGACTCGTCGTCGCTTAAGGCAACAAAGCTCATATCAGAGATATAAGGGAAAAAGTTGCGGATTACAATAGGATGCTCGTAACCTGGTTGGACTTTTGTGACAGCATAATCTAGTGCTGTAAGTAAACGATGCTCATTCTCAGTTTCACCTTTCAGTTCAATTCGAGGGGAATAAAGAGATGAATAAAATAGAATCATAGCTGGTCGTTTATCAGTCATCCATTTCCATGCCTCTTCTACAACTCTTGCAGCATACATACGAGTATCTAAACTTTGATCTAGCAGAAGTTTTTCTTTAAACCTAGTCATATGGGTAACATACTCTTCTCCATGTTCATTTAGTAAGAGAAGTTGCATTTCTTCATACGTAAGAACTCTAGGTGTCCAAGATAGCTCTCTAATAGGTTCTCCGCTCATTATACAATACTGTTTATACCTTTCATGATAAAGAGCTAAACTAGATTTAAATGAAAAAAGGGCTTCTTTCTTTAATATTTCAAGTACTTCTTTTGGTGACCAGGAATGGATGAAGAAGTTGTAATACACGTAAGCAGCCAATGCTGTCTGCACTGTATAAGAGGGCTTCAAATCCATTTGCTTTAGAGAAACAGGAGGAACCGTTATTTCACCAAGGGCTTCATTACATAATGCTGGATTATAGTTTATATGTCTTGTTAGTTCAGCAGCAAGGAAATTAGGATCTAATCCTTCAAAGCATGAGCCGACATGTGTTTCAGCACCTGTGATAAAAAAGGAAGGAAGTAGTTTCCCAACAGTGCCTTTATAAATATATCGATTTGGATCTCCCTCAAATCGAGGTGAGACGAAGTCAGCGTTAATGGCACCGATATAGTCAAACTCATGCTCTATTTTCCAGGTCTTTAAGTCTTTTAGAGCGGAGAGTATACCATGTGATCCATCCTCTTCGTCACATTCTGCTACTAGAACTAAGTTTCCATCTAATTCATCTGGGTGCTCTGAGTAATGTTTCAGCAGATATATATGGCTTGCTAGTCCACTTTTCATATCTAAAACACCGCGACCAAACATCCACTCGCCAGATTCTGCTTGTTCTCTTATGGTCTTAGGAATGGATTCCTTTTTTATTTCATCTAAAAGTTCATCAGGTTTGGTAGCTTGATCGGCTAACTGATTAAAATCGTCGATGCCGACTGTATCTATATGTCCCATTAAAATGATGGATTTATGACTTGTCCCTTTACTTCCTTTCACGAAAGCAAGGACATTATAGCGTTCCTGGTCATCATTTATTGTTTGCTTCATGACTAAATGGGACGGGTTTTTAACAAAATATGGAAATGAGGAAAGTAAAGTATACAATACCTGAGCGATCTCTTTTTCACCATTGGTATTTACGATGCTTTCTATATTGACTAGCTGTTTCGTTAGAAATAATACATCTTCTCTACAATTTAGCATGTACATAGTCTCCTTTAGGGGCATTATTTAAAAAGTAGCTTATTTTTACGAAAAGTACAATACAATTAATAAGGAATACTTAAAAGATAGAGGTGAATCTTGGTATATGTCTAATCATACTAGAATACACTTCTTTTTACATTTGGATTTACTACAAATTTCTACAAATTCTTTAAGTCTTACTAGTAAAGCTAACAAGAAATCAAATTTGTAGTGAGGTTTTTAAGATGACGAATTGGTATGAAGAGGTATTAGCAAGAACAAAAGAGTTACTTGATGACTTATTTGATTTACTTAGAATTGAAAGTGTGAAGGATGAGAGTACAAGAACTGAAGAACGTCCAATGGGACAGGAAATCGGAAAAGCCTTAGATTTTGTTTTGAAGATTTCAGAGAATAGAGGATTTAATTTTAAAAATGTCGATGGCTATGCTGAATATGGAAATCACGAAAGTAGTGAGACAATCGGAATTCTTTGCCATGTAGATGTGGTTCCAGAAAATGGGGAGTGGGCGAGTCCACCTTTTGAACCTACCATTTGGGATGGCAAGATTTTTGCTTAGGTACAATTGATGATAAAGATCCAACTTTGTAGGTTTAAATGCAGGAACACTTTTAGCTTCATTCTTATGTGCTGCATTTGACTATACAGGGAAATCGGCACTTGTTTTAGACCTTTTAGATGATTTACATAAGGACTATGAAGGAGCATCTCTTGGAATTCAGTATCAGTATGAAATGACTGGCCCGGTAACAGTTAACCCAGGTGTTCTTTCATTTGAGCAAGGCGGAGAGGGAACAGTTCAATTAAATGTTCAAGGAAACTGCAATATATGCGAGTGCCATCTATAATTAGCAAAGTAAAGGAGTCGGGTGGTTCCTAGAACGACCCGATTTCTTTTGTTTTTGCATGTCTAAAATCTCTATTCACCAGTCTATTAAAAAAATCACCCTATAAAAGGGCGACTTCTCAATTAGTATAGGTAAGGGTAAAGAAGAAGTCTTGAAATTCTAGCTAGTGGGAAGCGATATCTTCTGAAACGACGAAAGCGTCTTGGATAGCCATAGCCACCACCACCGTAGCCGCCACCATAGCCGCCACCATAGCCGCCACCATAGCCGCCATCGTAACCACCAAACAAAAACTGACGATCGTCGTCATCCCCGTTATCTCCATCTGGTACTAGCATATAGACATTCTCATCATCCATTTTATCAACAATGCCATCAAACTTCTGCCCATCGTTCATGTCGACCATAACCAAGTAATCTTTATATTTCTTGCAAAAATCCTTCATTTGGTTTGGATTCATATTTGGTTGGTATGGTGCAGTGAAAGCAGGATAAGGATAGTTTTGTTGTGCCATCTCATAAGGATTGCCTTGCACTTGATTATATGGAAGCTGTGTTTGACCATAAGGGTTCTGAAACTGTGTCGGTGGTCCAGTTGGTACATTCATGTTGTAATATGGATTCTGACTCAAGGTAGTTCCTCCTCATTAGCTAATTGTATTAACAACATAAGATATGAGGAGGAACACAAAAATAGATGTAGAAATTTTGTAAACAGAGAGTTTTAAAGTTATCCACATAAAAAAAGTGATAGCAGAGGTTGATATATGAGGATTTGCACATAGTTATAAACACTATCCACATTTTTATTCTTATTTATCCACAAAAATATCCAATGTAGTTCTAAACTCACAGGTAGATAAGGCTAAGGTTTTAAGTACTTATCCACATTATCCACGAACCTGTTAGTAAGTGCGTATGTGGATAATATTAATAGGTGTTTGATATAGACAGACTCTGAAGAAGTAAAAAAGAAAAATAGAAGTTCCGAATGCCTTTAAGTTCAAAATAGTAATAGTTGAGTTCCTACTATTAAATACAAACAAAAAGGGAATGATTTGTTAATCACTCCCTTTTTAACGAACATTCATAAGAAAATACCCTTATTTAGTTTTCACTCTTTACATGAGCATCGGCTTCTTTTGAACGATCTTGTGCTTTTACATCATCTTGGTCTGCAAATTCCTGTGCAAATTCAATATCTCGACCATCAGAAGGAAGCTTTGCATAGCTAGGAGTTTGTGGTAATGAATCTTTGCCTTTTACATGAGTCTTATGACCTTGATGTTTTGACATTGGTTTCCCTCCATGAAATGATTCAATAATGGTACTACATTATCATTTCACAAGGTGGAAAAGTTATGAAAGGAAGTATTAGGTATGACGCTTGGTAGTAAATCCGCCTGCTCGATCAGCCATTTTGAACTCACGTGAATATGTAACTTCTTGCATACTACTTAAAGTGCTTTTCGACTTGTCGCGTTTTTTCTTATCCGCCATTTTTCATCCCTCACTTTTCCTTAAGCTTATTATCAGCCTTACCGATTTGATACTAAGTTATTCAAAATTAGGCAACAAAAAACCCATCCAAATTGGATGGGGTATTGTAAATAGGATAGAGAGTATAGTTTTTCAACTTGGGTATTGATCTAGCTCCAGCACCTAGCCCCACGAGGTCAAATAACCCAAAAAGAATAAAATGGAAGATCACCCTTTTTTTCTTTTTGGAACATTAGCTTGTCGGGGCAAAACAAGCCGCTTCCTCTTTTCTAATTAAGCTTCTCTTAAATGCTCTTCCTGGAAGCTGACTTGTTCTCTCATTGCATGAAGTGTATAAAGGTCTTTTGGAATTTCATATAAATTATAAATATTTTCTTTTGCATTAAGCTCTTCATATAGGCTTTTCCTAGTTTCGTTCGCAAATAGGACGTAGGGTAGTTTATCGGCAGCTTTTTGAGAACGCACATTTATTTTACGAATACGCATAAAGAGAGTCTCAATTCCTAACTCAAAAAATAGCTCGTCAAAAAATGCGCCCTTGGCCAGTATATTGTATCCATGTCCGTGAAAGGGTTGACCTAACCATGTGCCGAGAAAACCAGCATTATCTTGAATATCAAACAAACTAATCGTCCCGATCGGAGAGCCCCATTCATCTAAAATGGTACGTGAGATCAACTCACCACGCTCTTCAGCTTCAATTGTTTGCTTGGTTAGAAACATATATTCTTCATACGACTCAGCTTTTTGACGCACAAAAGGAAAGACCTGTGGATGCACCATTAATTCATAAAGAGCGTGACTTTCATGAAGATCACGTTTTTTTAGCATGCTCAACCCTCCGACCTAAAGAGCAGACGAAGTCCAAGGTAAATAGGACTTCCACCCTCGAAATTTTTTTATTAAGAAGATGTTCAAAAGGTCCGGGAAAAATAGTTGTCGAATTTCTTCGTTGGCTCGCCCCTCCGCTCCTCATGTATATAAAGCATACACTCCGGTGCTCGGTGCTTCGCCGCCTCGAACTTCTCGGCTATTTTTCTCCTCCTTTTTGAACACAATCTTATCGCAACCAAAAAAATTCCGGGGTGGGAATCGAACCCACTAGGACCAGTCAACATGCTGGTGGCGCACCATTTGCCTTCCCCTTAAAACAAGCACTTTTATAATTGTTAGACATGAAAATTTGTATGATTCCTTAACGTATAATACGATATATTTTAGCAAAAAGATACTACTTTTTTGTTAATTTTTTTTGTAAATTATTTCCCCATTTATCATCGTTAAACGGACCTTGGACATGTAATGAAAAGGGTGGTGGCTCCAAAGAACAATATCAGCATCTTTGCCTACCTCTAGACTTCCTAAACGGTCATCAACACGTAAATTTTTGGCAGAGGTTATGGTAATACCTTCTAGTGCTTTTTGTTCATCCAATCCTTCTCTAACGGCAATAGAAGCACATATATTCAAGTACTGAATCGGAGTGTATGGGTGATCAGTTGTAATGGAAACCTCTACCCCTGCATCTGCTAATACTTGATAGGTTTTCCAGGACTTGTTCTTCAATTCAATTTTGGAACGACGAGTTAAAGTTGGACCTACACTGACTTGAACATTTCTTCCTTCAAACTCTTCTACGATTAGGTGCCCTTCAGTGCAATGCTCAATCCGATAGTCTAAATCGAATTCCTCTGCAAATCGAATGGCAGACATAATATCATCTGCTCGATGGGCATGGATTCGAACAGGTATTTCTCTATTGAGTGCCTTAAGAATAGGGGCGACACGCAAGTCCTCTGGTTGATCACAATATTGTGCTTTATAGAAAGCTTCCCTAAGCATTCCCATGATACCCATTCGAGTGATAGAATCCTTACTTCCGTGACTATGAATTCGCTTCGGGTTTTCACCAAACGCAACTTTTAAGCCAGCCGTCTCCTGAATGAGCATTTTCGAAATACTGCGACCATGTGTTTTGATAACAGAGGTTGTCCCTCCGATCACATTGGCACTCCCAGGCATGATATGAGCTGTCGTAATACCATGAGAGATAGCATCTGAAAAGGCAGTATCCAAGGGATGTAGACTATCAAGGGCACGAATATGGGGCGTAAGTGGTTCAATCGTTTCATTGGCATCGTTCCCAGCCCAGCCTGTTCCTTCATCATATAAACCAAGATGTGTATGAACATCAACAAAACCGGGAAATAGAAATTGTTCCTTGCAATCTATTACAAACATTTCATCAGCAGGTTGAATATTGAATCCAACTGTTTTAATTAATCCATCCTCCACGAGTAAATCTGCATTTTTCAAAGGCACAGATGTTATTGGATAGATGGTTGCATTTTTAAAAAGCATTTTCATAATAATTGTTACTCCTAACTTTTGCGTATTATCTAGTATTGTAATATGCTAGTCAACGCTTCATCAAGAGAAGAATGAGCAAATTGATATCCATTTTTTTCTGCCTTCTCTGGTAACACCTTTTGACCTTCTAATACAAGAATACTCATTTCACCTAATAACAGCTTTATAGCCGGACTTGGAGCAGGTAACCAGTGCGGCCTATGAATAACTTTAGCTATTGATTTACCGAAATCTTTCATCATCGCAGGATGTGGAGCAACCACATTTATGGGTCCTTCAATGACTGAGTTTTCAATTGCGAAATGAATCATTCCCACCACATCATCAATATGAACCCATGAGACCCACTGCGCACCTGAACCAACTGTACCACCTGCGAAAAACCTGTAAGGTCGAACAATTTTAGGTAGGGCACCTTCTTTGTCTCCTAAAATAATGCCAAACCGTGAAAAAACAGTTCTTATTCCAAGTGTCTGAGCCACCTTAGCCTCTTCTTCCCAAGAGCGCACCGTTTCAGCTAAAAAGTCATGTCCATGTTTCGTATTTTTCTCGGTAAATGTCTCTTTTCTTGAAATACCATAAAAACCAATGGCACTAGCACTGATCAATACGGATGGTTTTTTCTTTACAACACTGAGTATTCGAATAACTTCTCTTGTGGAATGAATCCTACTGTTATAAATCTGTTCTTTTCTAGCTTCTGTCCATCTACCACTATTTATTGATTCTCCTGCTAGGTTAATGAACACATCCATATTCTCTAATTCAGCTTCTGGCTGGCTTCCTTCTGATAACCATTGTACATAATGTAGTCCATTTTCATTGCTTGGCTTTTGATGTCTTGTTAAAATATAGACGTTATGTCCATTCTTTAGAAAAGACATAGTTAATGCGGTACCCACAAAGCCTGTCCCGCCTGTAATAGCTATATTCATCTTTTTCCTCCTAGCGACCCTACATACTTAATAGTATTCTAGTTCTTAGTCTCTTTATCCTACTTCCAATGTGCTATATTAAAAATAGAGGTGAGCATAATAGCAATTATAACGAAAATAACCACACAAAAGAAAAACAAAGAACGATATAACATTTTCCTTGATGATGGAAAAGGTGAGAGGTATGCCTTTAGTGTCCATGAATCTATTATCATTTCTCATCAATTGCAAAAAGGAAAAGAAATCGATGAGTTAGACATAGAAGAAATAGGTTTTGCAGATGATGTAAATAGGTCGTTCCAACAAGCAATAGTGTTCCTTTCTTATCGTATGAGATCCACACAAGAAGTTATTCAGAATTTGAAAGAAAAAGAATATGAAGATGCAATTATTCAGGAGACTATCCATAAATTACGGAATATCAACTATCTAGATGATGAAGCTTTTGCGATAGCCTTTGTTCGAACGAACTCGAGAGTATCTTTAAAGGGTCCAGTTATATTGAAGCAGGAGCTAGGGCAAAAAGGAATATCGGCACTTGAGATTGAAACGGCTTTGTCTCATTATACCGAGGAAGATCAACTAGCTTTCGCCACAAAAATTGCTGAGAAAACCTTGGGTAAGACAACGAGTGCGTCTGAAAAAATGCAGAAACAAAAGGTAACAGAAACGTTAATTAGAAAAGGATTTTCTCGGGAGATTATTACTTTGGCCATGAACGAACTGGCCCCTGAAAAAAGTGAAGAAGAAGAGTGGATTGCCGTTTGTCAGACCGGAGCAAAAGCGCATCGCCGTTATCAGAAATACAAGGGTAGAGAATATGAGCAGAAAATGAAGCAATATCTTTTTCAAAAAAGGTTTCAGGTTGATCTGATTGAAAGGTTTTTTGATTCAGAAGAATATAAGGAATTAACAAATTAAGGGATATGAATTTCAAGTCGTCCATCATCTTCTACTTTAATTTGCTTTGCAACAAGAGCTACACTTCTTAAGCGGCTCCGATCTGTAATATGATTTGTTTCATCCCAAAATGGTGTTTCCATTCCGCCCATATACACCCCTGTTACTTTTACACAAGATCCTTCAAGTTCTTTTTGAAGGCTTTCGGTAAAACCACGGACTGCAAATTTGGATGCACAGTAAACAGACTCATTTGGCTTTCCACGTAAACCAGCTGTTGAGATGATGTTCACAATTTTAGATTCTGGTGCCAGCTGTAAGTGCGGAAGAAAGTACTTCGTCATATAAATGGTACCTAGTATATTGGTTTCAATAACCTGCCTTATAGAGAGATCATTAAGGGTATCCAGTTCACCGAAGCAGCCGATTCCCGCATTGTTCATTAAGGAAATAAGCTTGTATGTAGTAGTGATTTGGGAGCAAATACTTTGGACGGATTCTAGGTTTTGGATATCGCATACATAATAATCAGCTGTGTTCCCAGATTCTTCAATAAGCTTTTTGGTTTCTTTTAGAGTTGTAACTGACCTTCCAATTAAAACAATAGTGACGTGCGAATTGCTATATTCTATGGCTAATTGTCTACCTAAACCTGATCCTGCACCAGTAATTACAATGGCATTCATAATAGTTCTCCTTACTTAGTTCATTTTAAAAAAGGGAGTGTTAGAATATGGAAAGAAGATATAGTGAGTTGTCAGAATTTGAATTATCCCAGGAAATTCGTCAGCTAAATGAAAAATCACGTAAAGCAGAGCAAATGGGTATGGTTAATGAATTTGCTGTTTTAGAACGGAAAATACTTATGGCCAAAGCCTACTTACTTAACCCTGATGATTATCACCCAGACGAAGTTTATGAAATTGACCAAGACCCAGGAAGCTTTTTCAAGATCAGCTATATGAATGGTGTCTTTGCTTGGGGAGTTCGCTTAGATGGTCAGGATAAGGAAGAAGCGTTACCTATTTCCATGCTGAAACATGATAAGTGATTTTCATTGTAAAACAAAGCCAGACAGTTGATATCTGGCTTTGTTTTTTGGAATAAGTTTATTGCTCTTCTCTTAATCCTGAAGCACGCATTCTTTCTTGGGGATTCGTGTTGATGGTCCCATCTGGACGTTTTGAGGCATACTCAGCCTTTGCTCTCGGCTCGCCTTCAAATTTTTGATTGTTTTGGTTTGGGAAGCCTTTTGCTTTGTTACGCATTCTAAAAAACCTCCTAGTATTGAACATTCAAACCACCGTGATTAAAAGAGAAATGAATCTGCTCTTAAGCACGTACTTGTAGTATGAGTCCATAATAAGAATGATATGACAAAGAATATTTGGGAAGGATGGATAAAAGATGAATGAATATATTGAACAATTAACAAACCTACTTTTAGAGAAAAATAAGGCACTTACCTACACCCAAGCTAGAACTTGGATCGAGTTATTATGGGAGGATTTTGAAACCAGTTCTGCCAAAGCGCGGGCACGATATATGGGGAGCGAGATGGCAGTGAAGATTGTGACTCAGTGGATCATGCGATATGGATCTGAACTACATGATTTTGTTGCTACAAATCCAAAATATGCACACTTGTTAAATTCAGATGATACATTAAAGCATTAAAAAAACGAGTATTAGAAAATACAAACATTAAAAAAGAGCCGTTTGGCTCTTTTTTTGGTTTATATACGTGCCTTTCAAGTGATTTTACTCCCCATCCAAAAATTAATCCGGAATCAACTCTAATTTCTGCCGCAGTTTTTTCTCGCTAAATATCCAACCAGTAAATGAGCTAACTATGTTTAAATCCAGGTCAAGCAAAACCACGGCTACAAACGGATAATAGCCTTTGCTGCGGTAGCGAAGATCAATAAACCTGACCTCATGGTGGTCCTCATATTCTTCAGCTTCCCATCTGTAAACAGGGGAAAAGGAAAGAAAAGCAGATAAATTCACATCTTTTCTCGCGGCATCAATGATTGGAGTATGTGGGATAGGATGTCGGTCAAATGTATCCTGAACAATTATTTCTCCATCGACAGCTCGGATTACATGGAAGAATTGCTTTGATTTCACTGCAACATGCCAAGAGTTAAAACGAAGAGTAGGAGAAACGATTATTTCGGTCGCATCCGGAATAATTCGTTTGACAGATTTCGTCACAGCTCGCTTCATGCGGTATTTTACGACATAATAGCCGCTAACTACTACAAACACGCCAATAAAAGTAGAGCCTGCATCTAAACCTATCTGCCATATAACAATTCCAACAATATGAGTAAAGAATATAAATGGGTCAAATGTGTTAATTACGCCTAAAGCAACCCAACGGCGCGAAAAAGGGCGAAGGGCTTGAGTCCCATAAGCGTTAAAAATGTCGACAAAAACATGAAGGATTACAGCGATAAATGTCCAAATCCATAAATGGAGAATATTTATGTCTTGAAAAAAAATATTAATGCAACCGGTAACAACTATTGGCCATAAAAGTACAGCAGGAATAGAGTGAGTTATTCCGCGATGATTCCGAATGTAATGAGCATTGTTTCTTAGCTTCAAGATAGTATCTGTGTCTGGTGCCTGTGATCCAATGATAGTTCCAATCATTACAGTCTGAAGTGTTAAAGGGTCTTGAGCGAGAACAGGGTCAAGAGTTGCAATTCCTCCGAGGGCAATGCCCATAACGAAATGAGTGCCAGTATCCAACTAGAGTATTCCTCCTTTCAAAAGGATGTCAATATATATACATAGCTCTAAATGGATAAAAGTAAACCATTAAATACTGCTACTTTTATAATATGTGCAATAATTTACGTTTCTAAAAAGGAGAGTTCATCATGTCAAAGCCTGTTCGGATTTATATTGAATACAACGTCAAGCCATTATTTATTAAACAATATGAGCATCAAATGAAAAAGGTTCTAAATCAGTTACCTACATTTGGTGCAGATCAAATAAAATGGTTCAAAAATGATAAGCAAACCTATTTTGAAAGCTTCTCACTTCCAACAATTTCTCACTTTATTGCTCTTCGGAAATTACGAAATATAAAGGATCATTCCATTTTCGGGAGTCTTGACCAATTTATAGAAGGTGGCACCCAAAATATCCAGATCAATGCTATTAAGGTAGAATAGAGATAGGAGTCTAACTACAGCACCCAGCTGATAGCTAGTCCATTTCTATTTTTACAGCATGGGGGAAAACCAGTGAATACAAAAGATTATACAAAAGATTTTAAAATAGATGAATTTCAAGGTGATTTAATTTCATGGTTTAAAAGAGAACAACGAGATTTACCCTGGAGAGAGGACCAAGATCCTTATAAGGTTTGGGTTTCCGAAATTATGTTACAGCAAACAAGGGTTGATACGGTTATTCCCTATTTTAATGCCTTTATTGAGCAGTTCCCAACGATCGAAAGCTTAGCCATTGCGGAAGAAGAAAAGGTGCTAAAGGCATGGGAAGGTTTAGGCTATTATTCCAGAGTGCGAAATCTACAATCTGCTGTTAGAGAGGTCCATGAAAACTATGGTGGTGTGGTACCAAATACACCTGAAGAAATCTCAAAGCTTAAGGGAGTAGGTCCTTATACAACAGGATCTATTCTAAGCATTGCTTATGGTGTGCCTGAACCAGCTGTTGATGGAAATGTGATGCGTGTGCTGTCGCGTATCCTTTCAATATGGGAGGATATAGCTAAGCCTAAAACACGTAGAATTTTCGAAGAGGCAATCCGTGTCTTGATTAGTAGAGAGAATCCATCATTCTTTAACCAAGGCCTTATGGAGCTAGGGGCCATTATTTGTAAGCCAACATCTCCATCATGCTTACTATGCCCAGTTCGTGAGCATTGTGCGGCATTTATAGCGGGTACACAATCCGAACTTCCTGTAAAAACCAAGAAAAAATCAACAAAAGAAATTCCTATTGCAGTTGGGGTTTTTGTTACAGATGATAATAAGATTCTTATTCATAAACGTCAAGACACTGGCCTACTAGCAAGGCTTTGGGAGTTTCCAAATCTTGAGGTAGCCAAGGATTTAGCGACCCCGAAATTGCAATTATATGAATTTGTAAAAGAAGAGTATAACGCTGACGTTTTAATCGAAGATGTTATTGGTATTGTGCAGCATGCATTTTCCCACTTAACATGGAATATGACCGTGTTTGAAGGAAAGATAAATTCGGCAGTCGCCCAATCGGATAAGGTAAAGCTAGTTACCCTTGAGGAAATGCAGCAATACGCTTTTCCTGTGTCCCATCAAAAGGCTTGGAAACAGTATATGGAAAGAGATCAAAGCCAACTCAATTGAGTTGGCTTTGATTGTATGAACAAAAGGCTCAAAGCGCCCCGTTTTGCCTCAGGCATAGCAAATGTTCGCGGATCCAAAAGAGCGCTTTTTGTCTTTTTGGACCCGAGGTTATTTGACCTCGAGGGGCAGGGCGCTGGAGCCAGATTCAGATGCACTAGCGGATAGTAAGAAAACCAGATATTGCTCTACAATGAAATTAGCTTATCGCTGATAAATATGAAAAATCGCTGATATAATCAATTAATCGCCGATATAACTGAAAAATCGCCGATAAAATCAAAAAATCGCTGATATATCTGAATTATCGCAGAGAACTCAAGCAATAATCTATACTATCTCAATCTAAACTCATTTTCAGGCAAGACCGATAAGAGAAAAGTAGAGGAATTAGCTTATTCGTGATTTTTAAAACAAATTTATGTTTTAGTATATAAAAAAATGGAGTTTCAGCTGAAAAATCAAGACGGAGCACATGATTTTTAAAGATTGATTTTTCCTTTGACTCTGATCTCCCTCAGTCATACTGAACCCGCGTTCCATGCCTCCAGTCTGCCTCATTACGTTTCATACCGCCTCTAGCTTCAATTTCTTCAACTATTTCTCGTTGGATAGTTTGTCCTTCTGAATTTAAATACGGGACAATTTGCTGAAAAGAATGATGAAAAAAGGCGAGCTCACTATCCTTCCACTCTGTCTTTGACATCATCGTAAGTTCTGTCATATCTCTTCCTACATACATTGTGTCACATCTCCTTTTTTTCGAGAAATTTCTATCTATTTTTTGTAAGCATTAGTTACTCTATACATCAAATGGTATTAAAATATTTGAGACACCACATAAAAAAAGGTACAATATGACACAGAATATAAAACAGGAGTGAAGATGATATGACTCAAAAAGTTGCACTAATTACAGGAAGCAGTAGGGGAATTGGAAAGGCTATCGCTTTACGTTTAGCTGAGCAGGGGTATGATATTGTTGTAAACTATGCGAGAAGCAAGTCAGCTGCAGAAGAAACAGCTAAAGAAATTGAAGCACTAGGTAGAAAGGCTATTGTCGTAAAAGCAAATGTCGGGAAGCCAGAGAAGATAAAAGAAATGTTCGAGGAGATTGATCAGCATTTTGACCGCTTGGATATTTTGGTAAGCAATGCAGCCTCTGGAGTGTTGCGTCCTTTAATGGAATTAGAGGAATCTCACTGGGATTGGACAATGGATATTAATAGTAAAGCCCTTTTATTTTGTGCTCAAGAGGCAGCAAAGCGAATGGAGAAGACAGGCGGGGGTTTCATTGTTAGCTTAAGCTCTCTAGGTTCAATTCGCTACTTAGAAAACTACACAACTGTTGGAGTATCAAAGGCAGCTGTTGAATCTTTAACTAGATATTTAGCAGTCGAGCTTGCCAAAAAAAATATTGTCGTCAATGCTGTATCAGGTGGAGCAGTCGACACAGATGCATTAAAACACTTTCCAAACCGCGAGGAATTACTAGAGGATGCTAGAAAAAAAACTCCTGCTGGTAGAATGGTTGAGCCTTTCGATTTAGTGAATGCTGTCATGTTCTTACTTTCGGATCAAGCCCATATGATACGTGGTCAAACCATCATTGTTGATGGTGGTCGATCACTACTAGTATAAAAAAACATAAATTTTTACGAATAGATTTTTCACCTCTGGATAGATTAAAAGGTGTTGGAGGTGATAATCATGGCACAAAATAATAATAACAACCAAGCTTCAAAAACAAATGCAGCTGAAGTTCAAAAGCAAAACGCAGCTTCTCAAGGTCAAGGTTCTTTTGGAACTGAATTCGCTTCTGAGACAAATGCACAAGAAGTGCGTCAGCAAAATGCTCAGTCACAAGCGAACAAAGGTCAAGGAAATCAAAACCAACAATAAGTACTTAAGTAGTAAAGGCACTCCTTACCGTATTGGTGGGGAGTGCTTTCTCTCTTTTCAAGATCATTTTAATAAAGGAAAAATATTCTATTCAACCAAGTTTTGGTGTCTAGCTCCGTCCTCCAACTCGCCTGAGGTCAAATAACCGAGGGGCCAAAAAGGCAAAAAGCTCCTTTATGACTTGAGAACATTCGCTATGTCTCTAGTTAAACGAGGCGCTTGCGCTCTTCATTTGACAAAACCTCTCATGAGTCTACATACATAGTCAAAGGAATTATTAATCGGGTACAGAATTAATAAGGGAAGACCTTGAAAGGGGCTAAAAAATATGTCACTCTTTGACCAAATAGTACGTGAGCAACTAAAGACAATTGACAAGCTTTTATTTTTACATTCTGAAATTGAACGCTGTCAGCAGCTTGAGTTGGAGTTAAAGGACTTACAAAACAAAACAGAATTACAGAGCTTAAAAGAAGAGATTCAAATCATGAAAACGGAGCTAAAACAAATACAGTATACGTTCGAACAACAAACGGAAGAAGTCATAACATCCTATAAGCACAGTCAAGAAAATCCCCTTTCAACAGCCCTCTAAGACTTCGAAAGCCTAGTAAAACAAAAGAACCACTAATTTTTAGTGGTTCTTTTGTTTTAAATTATGGATAGAACCGTTATAATAGTAAGAAGCGAATAAACAGATAAAATACAAATAAAGAAAAAATCAAAATTTTAGTAGCATTTTAGGTGATAATCATTTTATTTACTTCACCATGTAGCTGTTTAATACACAGTGGGATGCGGCAATGAAAGAAGGGAGTTTAGATGGGTTTTCCCATGGCTGGAGAAAGGCTTCAAATACATAGCTACAAGCATAATGGTCATATTCATCGAGTTTGGGAAGAAACACTTGTCTTAAAAGGATCTCAAAGTCTTATTATTGGTGGAAATGATAGAACGACTGTGACGGAATCTGATGGACGCACTTGGATCACAAGAGAACCAGCAATTTGCTATTTTCATGCTCACTATTGGTTTAATATAATCGGAATGCTCCGTGAAGACGGAATTTATTATTATTGCAATATCAGCTCTCCATTCATTTGGGACAAGGAAGCACTGAAATATATTGATTATGATTTAGATGTGAAAGTGTTTCCAGACATGACATATATCCTCCTCGATGAGGACGAGTATAGTCGTCATCGACACGAAATGAAATATCCAGAAGTAATTGATCACATTTTAAAGAAAAATTTAGATACACTCATCCAATGGATACATGGCCGTAAGGGTCCTTTTGCCCCTGACTTCATTGATAGCTGGTACGAACAGTATTTATTGTATTAAAGCAAAATGCGAAAACACCCTGTTTAGCCAAGGTATAGCAAATGTTCGCGGGTCCAAAAGAGCGCTTTTGTCTTTTTGGACCCGAGGTTATTTGACCTCATGCGAGCTGGGTGCTGGAGCTGGATTCCAATAAAAGGAACCTGTTGAACATCATTCAACAGGTTTTTTGGGTGGAAATCGACTTCTTAGAGAATCATAATCAGAAAAGTGGTGAAGATTTGGACAGTATTAAACGATATTTTATATTTGTTAAGCCTTATAAATGGAAAATCATCTTAACGATCATAATTGGTGCAATTAAATTTAGTATTCCTTTAATGATTCCACTTTTACTGCAATATTTAATTGACGATGTAATAAATGGTGACAATCTAACACAAGTTGAAAAACAAACTCAGCTTATCTATATCATGGGAATAGCGCTATTTTTATTCTTAGTTGTTCGTCCACCTATTGAATATCTTCGTCAGTATTATGCACAGTGGGTTGGTAGTAAAATCCTCTATGATATCCGTGACCAACTATTTGGTCATATGCAAAAGTTGAGTCTTCGTTACTATGCGAATACGAGAACGGGCGAAGTCATTTCAAGGATAATTAATGATGTAGAGCAGACAAAAACATTTGTCATCACAGGACTTATGAATGTTTGGCTTGATTTATTTACAATAGTTGTAGCACTAGCCATTATGTTTACGATGGATGTTCCGTTAACAATTGTGTCTATTCTCTTATTCCCTTTTTACGGGTTCTCGGTCAAGTACTTTTACAGTAAACTCAGACATTTGACTAGAGTTCGTTCTCAAGCCCTTGCCAATGTTCAAGGACATTTACATGAGCGAGTCCAAGGAATGCCAATTATTCAAGGCTTTGCACTTGAGGAGCACGAACAGAAAGAATTTGACAAGCAGAACTCAAACTTTCTAGATAAAGCGTTAGAACATACAAAGTGGAACGCGAAGACATTTGCTGTCGTTAATACAATAACTGATGTAGCACCACTACTTGTGATTGGATATGCTAGCTATCAATGTATTGTAGGAGATATTAAGATTGGAACGATGGTTGCCTTTATCGCCTTTTTGGATAGATTATACGGCCCACTTAGACGTCTAATAAATTCTTCTACAACCTTAACTCAATCAATAGCATCTATGGACCGTGTATTTGAGCTGATTGATGAGAAGTATGATATTCAAGACCAGCCTCACTCCAAAGACTTACAGAATGTTAAAGGTAGTATTTCATTTAAGAATGTTAGCTTTCGATATGAAGAAAACGAGCAGTATGTCTTAAAGGATGTAAGTCTTGATATTAAACAGGGTGAAACAATAGCTTTTGTTGGAATGAGTGGAGGGGGAAAGTCCACTCTAGTTACTCTCATTCCGCGTTTCTACGATGTTACGGGTGGCCAAATTTTACTAGATGGTGTTGATATCCGTGATAGTAAAGTAAGATCACTTCGAGACAATTTAGGCATCGTTTTGCAGGACTCTATTTTATTTAGTGACTCGGTGAAATTTAATATATCGATGGGTAAACCAGATGCATCGGATGATGAAATAATAGCAGCTGCAAAAGCTGCAAATGCTCATGATTTTATCATGGAATTCCCGGACGGCTACAATACAAAAGTGGGAGAACGAGGAGTTAAGCTATCAGGGGGACAAAAACAAAGAATATCCATTGCTAGAGTATTTTTGAAGAATCCACCCATTTTAATTTTAGATGAGGCAACTTCAGCTTTAGACTTAGAGAGTGAGCACCTGATTCAAGAATCAATAGCACTGCTTGCAAAAAATCGAACCACTTGCATTGTTGCACATCGATTATCAACCATCACACACGCAGATAAAATCGTATTAATCGATCATGGAGAAATTAAAGAAATGGGTACGCATGAACAGTTAATGAACCAAAAAGGTTCCTATTACGATTTATTTTCGATTCAACAGCTAGAGAATTAAGAAAAAGGTATGGACGAATATGTCTGTATCCTTTTTTTTTTTTTTTTTTTGAATTGTCGAAATATTTATAAAATTAACAACGAAATTCGACAGCGTTTTTGTCATTGCATTGTAATAATAAGAGAAGCCTATTTAGAAATAACTAGTCGCAATGAATCTCCTCATCATCCATAAGATTACATAAGAGTGTCAAGCAGAAAATTATTGAAGTTTTTGGACGTATTAATTTATAAATATAAATAAGGTAGTAAAAGTAATAGAGGGGTGAATACATGGCTCAACGACCAGTACTAGAAGTAAAAGGACTACGGACATCCTTTTTTACGGATTCTGGAGAAATACCTGCTGTTGATGATATTGATTTATACATAGAAGAAGGTGAAGTAGTTGGGATTGTAGGAGAGTCAGGGTGTGGCAAATCGGTTACATCACTCTCCATCATGGGACTCGTTCCCAAGCCTCCTGGAAAAGTTGTCGATGGTGAGATCCTTTTTAAAGGAGAAAACTTGAGGAATGCTTCTGAAAAAAGGATGTGCAAAATAAGAGGTAATGAAATCGCTATGATATTTCAGGAGCCAATGACCTCTTTAAATCCGTTATTCACAGTCGGCCAACAGCTGACAGAAGCCATTAGACTTCATCAGAAAATGAATAAGAAAATGGTGAAGGATCTTGCCATTCAGGCATTAAAGCTTGTCGGACTTCCGAGAGCAGAGGAATTAATGAATGACTTCCCTCATCAGCTTTCTGGTGGAATGAGGCAGCGGGTCATGATTGCCATGGCCATGTCTTGTAATCCAAAGCTACTTATTGCGGATGAACCGACTACTGCTTTAGATGTAACAATACAAGCTCAAATCTTACATCTAATGAAGGAGTTAAATAAAAAAACTGGGACTTCTATTATGTTAATTACCCATGATTTAGGTGTTGTTGCAGAAATTTGTGATCGTGTCATCGTCATGTATGCCGGCAAAATTGTAGAAGAAGCTGACGTGAGAACCATTTTTAAAATGCCAAAGCATCCTTATACGAAAGGATTGCTTCAATCTGTACCAGATATTCGGGAGAAGAAGCAACGCTTATATTCAATCCCGGGAAATGTACCGAGGCCAGGCTCGATTCAACACGGATGTCGTTTTGCAGCACGCTGTGAGTATGCTTTTGACCGGTGCCGCATTGAGGATCCTGAACTTTATCAAATGAAGGAAAAGGGTCACAGTGTTAGATGCTTCCTTCATGATGAACAGGAGGTTTTAGTCGATGACAGAAACGTTATTACAAGTTCGTGATTTGAAAAAACACTTCCCGATTAATGGTGGAGTTTTTGGAAAAAAGATAGGCGAGGTCAAAGCGGTTGACGGGCTTACTTTTGAGTTAAAAAAAGGTGAAACACTTGGGCTAGTTGGGGAAAGCGGTTGTGGAAAATCTACAACTGGTCGATTACTTCTTAGACTATTAGATCCTACTGAAGGCTCAGTAATTTTTGAAAATAAAGAGATTACTAGTTTATCAAAAACAGAAATGAGAAAGCTTCGTCGCGAAATGCAAATGGTATTTCAGGATCCTTACGCCTCGCTTAATCCGAGACATACAGTTGAGAGGATACTTGAGGAACCTCTGATTGTTCATGGAATTGGTAATAAAGAAGAGCGAAAAAAGCGAGTTCGAGAGATTTTGGAAGTGGTTGGATTAAGTAGTTATCATGCGAAAAGGTATCCACACCAATTTAGTGGAGGTCAAAGGCAACGAATTGGTATTGCGAGAGCCCTTATGACCAAGCCCAAATTGATCATCGCGGATGAACCTGTTTCGGCTTTAGACGTATCCATTCAATCACAAGTCCTTAATTTGTTGGAGGATTTACAGAATGAATTTGATCTAACCTATATTTTTATTGCCCATGATTTGGGTGTAGTTAGACATATTAGTGACCGAGTCGGCGTAATGTACTTAGGGAGAATTGTGGAACTATCAACTAACCAACAAATATATGATAATCCCAAGCATCCATATACGGAAGCTCTTCTCTTGGCGGTCCCAGTTCCAGATCCTGAATCTCGAAAAGAAACTAGATTACTAGAGGGCGATATTCCAAGCCCATCGAATCCTCCAAAAGGCTGCGCGTTCCACACACGCTGTCATGCCTGTATGGATGTATGCAAGCAAGTACGACCTGAATTAAAGGAAATTGAAGCTGGGCATTATGTTGCTTGTCATTTGTTTAATTAATTGACAGTAACATTTATTATAAAAATTTAAGTTCAATGGCCAATTGGACAAAACAAGGGGGATCCTTAGATGAACAAAAAGCTTTGGTTAGCAATGCTTATGGCAATCATGCTAGTTCTAGGACTTGCTGCTTGCGGCGGAGAAGAGACATCAGGTGAAAAAGAGCCTGAAAAAACAGAGGATACAGAAAAAGAAACTGAACCAGAAGCAGAGGAACCAGCAAAAAATGATACATTAGTTTTTGGTCGCGGTGGTGATTCTGTTGGACTAGATCCAATTACAGTAACTGACGGGGAATCGTTTAAAGTAACGAAGAACATTTTTGATACATTAGTAGATTACGGTGAGCAGGATACTGAAATTTTCCCTGCACTAGCAACAGAGTGGAAGGTTTCTAAAGATGGCTTAGTTTACACATTGACACTCCGCGAGGGCGTTAAGTTCCATGATGGAACAGATTTTAATGCAGATGCTGTTGTGGCCAACTTTGATCGTTGGGCTGGCGGTACAGAAGAAACGTTCTATTATTACAAATCAATGTTTGGTGGATTTGGTGAAGAGGAAGGTCACGTAATCAAGGATGTAAAAGCTCTTGATGCAAAAACTGTTGAATTCACATTAAAGATTCCACAAGCTCCTTTCTTAAAGAACTTAGCGATGTCACCATTTGGTATCGCAAGTCCAGCAGCAGTTGAAAAGTTCGGTGACAAGTTCACTGAAAATCCAGTTGGAACAGGACCATTCAAATTTGTAGAATGGAAACGTACAGAGCGTATTGTTATCGAAAAGAACGCGGATTACTGGTTAGAAGGATATCCGAAGCTAAACAAGGTAATCTTCACGGCTATTCCTGATAACACTTCACGTTTAAATGCTTTACTTAGTGGGGAAATTCACTTAGCAGATGGATTAAACAATTCAGATGTAGGTCAAATTGAGGCAAGTGACAAGCTACAAGCATTTAATCGTCCTTCTATGAACGTTGGCTACTTAGGATTAACTAACTCAAGAGGACCTTTAAAAGATAAGAAAGTACGTCAAGCCTTAAATCATGCAGTCGATAAGCAAGGAATCATCGATGCTTTCTATGCTGGGCAAGCAGTGCCGGCTAAAAACCCATTGCCTCCTTCAGTTGGTGGATATAATGACGCTATTACTGATTATCCTTTCGATCTTGAAAAGGCAAAAGCATTACTTGCTGAAGCCGGGTATGCAGATGGTTTTAAAATACAACTATGGGCTATGCCTGTTTCACGTCCATATATGCCAGACGGTCAAAAAGTTGCACAGGTTATTCAAGCAAACTTCGCTCAAATTGGCGTAGAAGCTGAGATTGTATCATTTGAATGGGCAACATACTTAGAGAAGGCTCGTGCTGGTGAAGCCGATACATTCCTATTAGGTTGGACAGGTGACAATGGTGATGCGGATAACTTCCTAAATGTATTATTAGGTGGTAGCAACATCGACAGCAACAACTATGCACGTTATGACAATGCAGAGGTAAATGAGCTATTAAAGCAAGCTCAAACAAACCCAGATGAAAAAGCTCGTAATGAACTATATGCAAAAGCACAAGAAATCATTAAAGATGATGCACCATGGGTTCCGTTAGTTCACTCTACTCCATTACTTGGTGGTAGTGCAGAGTTAGCTGGATTCTTCCCACATCCAACAGGTTCTGACAAATTAGCAACAGTTGAATTTAAATAATATTGAAAAGCGCAAGCGCCCTGTTTAGCCCCGACATGCGAATGTTCTAAAAGGGAAGAAAAGGGCGATCTTGCCTTTTATTCCCTTTTAGGTTATTTGATCTCGAGGGGCTGGGTGCTGGAGCTAGACACAGACCCAATTCAAGAAAACAAATACCATGCCACTTTTCAATGGAAGGGGAGTGAAAACTCCCCTTTATCTACTATTACATCATCACCCATAAACCTAGAAAGAGGTGACACTAATGTTCGCCTATATAATCAGAAGATTATTATTACTTATTCCCGTTTTGCTAGGTATGACTCTCATTGTATTTTTCATCATTCGGGCCATTCCTGGGAATCCTGCACAGGTTATTTTGGGACAACTTGCAACCGCAGAAGCAATTGAAGCCCTGACAATTGATCTTGGTTTAGACAAGCCATGGCATATCCAATATTTTAACTACTTAAGAGATTTACTAGCCGGTGACTTAGGTGAATCATTACGAACGAGAGTTCCAATTACTGAGGAAGTTTGGCCATATTTGGCAGCAACGATTGAATTGTCTCTAGCAGCCATGATTATTGCAGTTGTTATCGGAATTAATGCAGGAATTGTAAGTGCTTGGTTCCAAAACTCATGGTTTGATTATGGGGCAATGGTTATCGCACTTATTGGTGTCTCTATGCCAATTTTCTGGCTTGGACTGATGGAGCAATGGATATTTGCTTTGAACTTAGGCTGGCTTCCTACTTCAGGCAGAGAGTCCGTCATTAATCCGGTGGATCCAATCACACATCTATTTGTGATTGATACCATAATGCACGGGGATATGGAAAATCTTATAACCGTTCTTAAGCATTTAGTTCTCCCTAGTGTTGCGTTAGCAACGATTCCAATGGCGATAATTGCCCGTATAACAAGGTCAAGTATGCTAGAGGTTATGCGTTCCGATTACATAAGAACAGCAAGAGCAAAAGGAATGAGAATGTTTTGGGTTGTGTATAAGCACTCCCTTAAAAATGCCATTATCCCTGTTATTACTGTCATCGGTCTTCAAATCGGTTTATTGTTAGGTGGAGCCATTTTGACAGAGACCATCTTTAGCTGGCCTGGAATTGGTCGTTATATCTATGAGGCAATAGGTTTCCGTGATTATCCAGTCATTCAGTCAGGTATCTTAATTGTGGCAACGATTTTTGTCTTAATCAATTTAATTGTTGATTTAACGTACGCTGTAGTCGATCCAAGGATTAAATACTCATAGTAAAGGAGGGGAATCACAGTGGCAGAACTCATAAGAAATGATGTACCAATCCAGTCTGTAAAAGAGGACGAGGTCGTGTCCCCTTGGCGGGAAGCGTGGAGGAGCTTTCGAAAAAATAAGATTGCACTTGTCGGGACTGTGATCATTCTATTATTCATTAGCATGGCTCTTGCTGCGCCCCTCATTGCTCCTGAGGGTATCAATGAACAGAAATTAGCAGAAAGATTACTTCCTCCATCCTCACAGTATTGGCTAGGTACGGATGATTTCGGAAGAGATATACTAAGTCGTATTATTCACGGAGCGAGGATTTCCTTATTTGTAGGTTTCTTCGCTGTCCTTGGTTCTGTTGTAGTGGGGTGCTTCCTTGGAGTAATTGCTGGCTATTATGGTAAATGGGTAGACGGAATTATTTCTAGAATTTTTGACATTATGCTAGCCTTCCCGAGCATACTCTTAGCCATTGCAGTCGTTTCTGTACTAGGGCCATCATTGCGAAATGCTCTAATTGCAATTGCCATTATCAACATCCCAAACTTTGGCCGACTTATTCGCTCAAAAGTACTTAGTGTTAAAGAAGAAGAATACATTACAGCGGCAAAAGCAGTTGGAATGAAGGATGCAAGAATTCTGTTTCATCACATCTTACCGAACAGTATGTCCCCAATTATTGTTCAAGGGACATTAGCCATTGCAACAGCTATTATCGAATGCGCAGCACTTGGATTTTTAGGACTTGGAGCACAAGCACCCGATCCAGAGTGGGGGAAAATGCTAGCAGAGTCCAAAAATTATATCACCCAAGCCCCATGGACCATGATTTTTCCGGGCCTTGCGATTATGCTTACCGTATTAGGTTTTAACTTAATGGGGGACGGATTGCGAGACGCGTTAGATCCGAAGATGAAAGAGTAGTGAAGAAGGTATGGACATGTTGTCTGTACCTTTTTTAGTTTAATTGGAGAATTATCTTATCGCTGATATAATTCGGAAATCGCTGATCTAATTAAATAATCGCCGATAAAAGGAAAGTGAGCTCACATTTAACCTCTTCAACAGTGGGGAAAATGGAAATTAGAGTCTGTAATGAGTCAAAATGTCCTCTCAAAAACTTTGTTTGAATTTAATTATACTTTCCTTTAGAATTAAGTGGATAAATAGTTGGACGATAATATGATTTTGACTCATAAATTGATTTCATAGGGTGGGTTACCATGAACTTAGGATTCGGAGAAATTGCCTTAATAGTATTTGTTGCTTTGCTTCTTTTCGGACCTAAAAAGCTTCCTGAGCTTGGGAAAGTTGCTGGTTCGACACTGCGTGAGTTTAAAAAGGCGACAAAAGGTATTCTTGAAGATGAAGAAGACCAATCAAAGGTTAAGAAGGAACAGTAATTTAAAATGGTAAGGGTGTAAATCACACCCTTTTTCTAATTAAATAAACTAAGAAAGTATGAGGTTGTTTTTATGGATTTATGGGGAATTATAGTTGCGGTTATTTTAGGCATTGTAGAAGGATTAACAGAATTTGCTCCTGTTTCTTCAACAGGACATATGATATTAGTAGATGATATCTGGCTACATTCTAAGGATTTGTACTCCCCTGAAGTAGCAAATACCTTTAAGGTCGTTATTCAATTAGGGTCAATTCTCGCAGTGGTAATTGTGTTAAGACAACGTTTTCTTGATTTATTACCAACAAAGAAAAACTTAACGAAGAACCAAGAGGGACGATTAGGTTTAACGAAAGTTATAGTAGGATTACTTCCTGCTATTATTCTAGGTTTATTATTTGAAGATTATATTGATAAGTACTTGTTTAGGAAGGAGACGGTAGTTTTAGGACTTGTTGCAGGAGCAATTTTAATGATTGTTGCGGATAAAATGGGTCCTAAAGATCCAACCGTAAAATCTGTTGACCAAATATCGTACAAGCAGGCTATTCTTGTTGGGTTGTTTCAATGTATCGCTCTATGGCCTGGTTTTTCACGTTCAGGCTCGACGATGTCAGGTGGAGTTCTATTGGGAATGAGCCACCGTGCAGCATCTGATTTCACCTTTATCATGGCAGTGCCAATTATGCTTGGTGCAAGCTCACTATCTCTTTTGAAAAACTGGGAACATTTCAATCTAGATACATTACCGTTTCTAGCAGCAGGATTTATTAGTGCGTTTATCGTTGCATTAATTTCGGTAAGATTCTTCTTGAAACTAATTAATAAAATTAAGCTGACACCATTTGCAATTTATCGAATTGTTTTGGCTGCTGTTGTTTATATCTTGTTTTTCTAATAAGAGAGGGCTGCAAATATTGCAGCCCTTTTTTCAATACTTACTTTTGTATAGCGGACTTCTGCACATTCCGATAAAAGAAAATACCACTTAAAAGCAAACCAATTCCAAACATAAATTTCTTAATATCGGCAGTTCCAGCGATGATCACCCATACAGAGTAAAGTGTTGAAATAACTGCAATAATACCGTCTGTCCATCTTGACTGAGGTTGAAGTTCATAGGTTTCACCTGTGACTGCAAGCTTTAGCTGAAAGAAGGACGAAATAAAATATGGAACCAAATAAGATAATGTTGCAATGATTATGACGAAATCAAAAGCAGCAGAAATCGAACTAGAGATGGTCGAAAAGATAAAAAGCTGTCCTAAAAGGTTTGTTACAATTAACGAGAATACAGGAATACCGTTCTTATTTTCCTTCAAAAATGCGTCTAAGAATAATCCCTGCTTTGCTGCTTGATACGGTAGCTCAGCACTTAGCATAACCCAACCGATGGTAGAACCTACTAAACTGATTAATCCTAACCCAGCCAATAACTTAGCACCGATTGGACCAATTACTTTTGTGGCAGTAGCAACAAAATTGATTTTACCTGCACTACTAACACCTTGTAGAATGAGCAAATGTGTGCTCCATAATAAAAGTGTACATACAACGAATGTGAGGGCATTACCGACCTTTACCGTGAAAGTGCCTATCGTGAACAGTTCTTGTCGATTCGTCAATGCCGGGAAAAAAGTTGATAAGTATCCTGCAAAAGTTGTAATAATAGCAATGTTTCAGAGCAAGTTTACCAAGCCAATATCGCCAAGAGGAAATAAAACCAGAGAAAATGGAAGCCTGAGAACCTGGATTAAAAAGCTCTTTTGCATAAATTTTTGGCCCACCAGTAAGAGTAGGCTTACGAATGACTAGATTACCGATAACGAGTGCAGTTGCTAGGACACCAAATCCAGTTAATCCACATGCAAGCAAAACCCCGGCAGGACTTGCAACCTCCGATAGAGACCTCGGTAACATGAAATACCAGACCCAACCATATTGCCGACTACTAAGGCTGTTAATATCATTAAACCTATTTTTTTAGATCCATCTATTGTAATTCTCCTTTGTATCTAAACGCGAACAAAAAGCACACCAAGATATCAGTGTACTTTTCATAACACCTCAGTCTTTAGTAGCAGCTGACACAGCTAGTTTGCTATGACAGACCAGTCCTTATTCAGGTACAAACAAGCTTTACTAAAAACAGAGACTAGTATTGTTAATAGTGCATTTATGAGTTCTCGACTTCTACCTCTACTTCCTTGTCATCTGCATGATACGTTTGGAAGCTATCTAACAGTTTTTCTAAGTGTACTAGCTGGTTGTTGTACTCTAGCACCATGGAAACGAGAGGGAGAAGCTGCGCTACGTCTTCTCTATAGTCTTCTTGCTTCACGTTGAATTGCTTAAGATACTCATTCAAAATCTTAGATTGGTGGATAGGCTCTTTTTCCACCATGATAGGAATGTGAGACTTAATCTTCCCGGCAAACTGTAATAACAATTGCTCATGAGCAGAAGATAGCGTATCGAGCTCATGCTTTAACAGCTCTTGAAATCCCTCAGGCATACAGTTCATTTCATTATCTAATCGGTGTAATCTTTTTAAAGTATCAAATGCTTGATTGGTCGTAAGGAGCATTTGCCTAAACAATACGAGCTTTCTAGTTTTCGCAAATTTACGATTGGTTTTCTCGAACCGACTTCGTTCTTCTTTATAGAAAGAAAAGAGGTTTTCGAGTTTCGAAAGGTTGATTTTCATTCTTTCTAATTCTTCTTTTAACTCAATGTGGCCCGATGCATTTCTCGTGTTAATTCGAATCCATTTTATTATTTCCTCTGTTGTATCAACGATCTTTGAGTATAACTTCGCCTCATATTTCGGTGGGAAGAAAACAAGATTAACAATGAAAGCCGATAGAACCCCAAGTAGAATTGATCCAAATCGTATTAAGGCAAACTCGATAAATTGTTCATTAGGTGTTTCCATAATGGCTATAACGGTTACAAGGGCAAGTGGGATGGTGCTTTCGAGCTTAAGCTTTAGTGCAATGCCGATGACAATCATGACAGTAAACCCAATAATAATCGGATTATTAGAAAAGAGAATAACAAATAAAATGGCACAAAAGGCACCAACTAAATTGGCTTGAAATTGTTCAATGACAGATTGATATGACCGGTAAATAGATGGCTGAATAGCAAAGGCTGCCGCAATACCTGCAAAAGCGGGTGATGGTAGCTGTAGCAATTCTGCAATATATAAGGAAAGCGCAATCGCAATCCCCGTTTTTAAAATACGTGCTCCAATTTTCATGGTGACGGTTCAATCCTTCCTACTAGCACTTACTATATGCTTTCACTTTTTTTAGCTTCATAAACAATATTGTGCGTTAACTCAGGGGGAAAGCGCAAGGGATAAGGTGAGAATTAATGTTATAAACTATAAATTATCGAGCGGGGATCTTGCTAATCCTCTTGTTCAGAGGGGATTGTATTTATTGCACCACTGTTCAAAAAATACACGATTGTCATCTTAATTACACAACTCGAAAAACCCCAGTTGTTTGTAAACAAAAACCCCCGCAGTCAAACTGCGGGGGCTAAACAATTATTCTGTTGATACTGCAGGATCCGCTTGCTCCTTAATAGGAACTACCTGTAGAAAATGTGTTCCCGGATCTGCTAGTAATGGTTGTAAATATTCAACTTCCTCCAGCTGTTCGTGTTCTTTCAGAACTTGAACATAGGCAGTTAAGAGTTCAATGACATCTTGTGTACCTTTATTTGAGAGTGCTTCAATCGATACCTTTGCTCCCTTGGCCATTCGTCTTGAAAGAGTTTCCTTCGTCAATCCAAGTGATGGGTCATGGCGAAGATAAACGGCACCACCGGTCATTCCTGCACATATCCATGGACCTGGATCACCCATGACAAGCCCTCGTCCATTTGTCATATATTCAAAGGCAAATCCTTTAATATTTGCATGAACACCAATATTCCCATACTCTTGTTCGGGGATTGGTTTTGTCACCCGACCACCAATAATCATGTCAGCTCCTGAAAGTCGAATGCCGGCACGAGCATCAGCATTTCCTTGAACAAACAATTGCCCCTTTTGAGCACCGTAACCGAATCCTTTTCCGACAGAACCGTTATAAAGATTACCGTCCGCTCCTCTTGATTTCAAAATAAAAATATTCCCACCTAGGGATGTTTTTCCAATGCCATCCTGTGAACCGCCTTCGACTCGGATATTGATTCCCTCGGTATTATAGGCACCAAGTCCATTTCCTGGAATCGAGCCATCCTTATAGCTTAGGGTGATAGATGGAAGCTTTCTATACGAACCATCTAATCGTCCACGAACTCGGTGTCCAGAGACACGACTACCAAGAACTCGTTGCTCGGATGTGACAGATGAGAAGCTTCTTGATTCTGATAACTCGTTGGTATCTTGATCCAGATATTCTGCACCAACAGCAAGAGCCATCAAATTTGGTTTTTCCAGACTCGCTGCAACATCCTTATGAGGCATCTGTTCAATATCAAGAGTAGCTAGGAGGTCTGATAAATCCATTTGCGCGAACCCTTTAGTCTGTTCGAGTAAGTCAGATCGGCCAACGATATCCTGAAGTCTAGTAAATCCTAAGGATGAGGTAAGAAGCTTTAATTCACTCCCAAAAGCAGTAAAAAAGTTTATTAAACCTTGTACGGCTAAAGTAGAATTTCTTGGAACAAAGCGTCTTATCCCGTGATTTTTTGCTTGTGCTTCTGATTCTATCTGGGTAGCAATTCCGACATGACATGTATCTAGATGACAGCCTCTACATGTGGTACAGCCAATGGCAATCATGGACAATGTACCAAAGCCAATTCTATTTGCACCTAGAAGCATCACCTTCAACACATCAGATACACTGCGAATTCCACCATCTGCCCAAATTTCAACATGATTACGCATGCCAGCTTCCAACAAGGCATTGTGGGCAGCTTTCACACCAATTTCAACAGGTAATCCTACGTGCTGAAGGGCATGTATTCTCGCGGCACCTGTCCCACCATCAAATCCACTTATCGTGATGATATCGGCACCGGCTTTTGCAATACCGACAGCAATTGTTCCTATATTCGGCACAACAGGCACCTTTACAGCAACCTTGGCTTGATCATTTGCCGTTTTTAACTCGGTAATCATTTGTGCGAGGTCTTCAATTGAATAGATGTCATGGTTATTAGATGGTGAAATTAAATCAGACCCAAGTGTGGCATTACGAGCATCTGCAACCTTCTGCGTTACTTTAGATCCTGGTAAATGTCCACCTTCTCCAGGCTTTGCCCCTTGACCAATCTTGATTTCTAGCAAATTAGAAGAATTTAATAACTCTGCATTTACTCCAAAACGACCTGAGGCAATTTGTTGCCCACGTGTTTTAGCATATTTACCAAGCATATCTTTAATTTCCCCACCCTCCCCGTTTAAGCTGACCATGTTTAATTGTTCAGCTGCTTTTGCATAGGCCCGAAAGGCAGTCTCGTTTTGTGAACCAAATGACATAGAACTAATAACGAATGGGAGACTATGTGCTCCAACTCCAATATCTACCTTTTCAGGAACAGTTGGTTTTGCAGACTCTTTAAAGCTAGTTAAATGTCGAATAGATATGGGTGTTGAATCTTCTTGTTCTGTTAGCTTTTTGCGGTATTCTTCATATGAACCTGTTTGGGCAACCTCTCCAATTGATTTCCAAATTCGTGGAAAGATATGAAAGGTTTTACTTGCTCTAGCTTTTTCATCGTTATAATCTTCCGTCCGCTTCAATGCATCCTCTTTCAAAAAATTGAAATCATAGCTTAGTTTATTTGACCCAAGGAAATTTACAATACGGAGCGTATTGGCAATTTGATCATGCAAGCCAATGGAAGAGAAGAGTCTACCATACCCTCGTAACTCATGAATCCCTATAGTCGAAATCACTTTTTCTAAGCCTTTGTTTAATGATTCAAACAAATGCTGGGTAGGCTGGATTCTATCTTCACTAATGGTAGCAAATAGTAGGTAAGGACTTATCGCATCTGCTCCAAAACCCAATGCTAGAATGGCGTCATGTAAAGAACGAATTGCTCCTGAACGTAGAATAATGGAACATTTTCTTCTCAAATCCTGTTGAATTAAACTGTGATCAATTGCTGAAATGACTAGATGAGGGTCTATCCACAGTCTTCCATTCTGATGAGATTGACCATCGTCTAAAATAAGTAGAGACTGTCCATTTTTCACAGCGTTAATGGCCGCTTTTGTCAAATGGTCTAATCCTGTTTCTAATGATTCTTGATTTGAATATGTTGCATCAAGATAGTGGGTCAAACCTTCCCTTTGAAAGTGGGATGCGACCTGCTCGTAAGATGGCTGCAGAAGCTTTTCTTGTAAAGCCAGACCGTGTGAGCCCTCAACTAAAATGGGTGAATGTAACTCTAAGAAAAGATGTTTCGGATGTCTGGTAAATAATGCTGGTCTTTTACCCAACATGGTTCTCGTAGAAAAATGTTCGGTTTCACGATCGCGGTCTATGGCTGGATTTGTAACGACAGCCACACTTTCCTTTATAAAGTCTGCTAAGTTCCGGCGACCTGTATCAATGGCCGCAAGAGGTGCATCATGACCTAATGAACGTATCGGTTCTGCTCCATTTTCAGCCATTTGTTCAACAAACTGAATGTGCTCACGATCCCAGCCAAAGGATGCATATTGATAACTTTCAACTTTCGATATAGTGGTTACAACAATAGCCGTATCGATCTTAGGTGGTTGTAGCCGTATTCTATAATCCTTAAAATCTACTCGATCCTTTAATTGTTCATATACTTCATTTTGGAAAGCATTGTATTCATATAGCTTAAGTTCTCCAAACTCATATTTTAATCCAACCTTTTCACCAGGGGAAAGTGGTTTAGGATCACTCACAAATTGAGAGGAGGGAAGAATACCAGGCTCTGAGCCATATAGATATGAAGACTCTGTTTCAAATTGCCACAATGGTCTTAGGCCAAGTGAATCTAAGCTGAATACTGCCTCGTCTTTATATCTTGAAATGATGCCTGCTGGACCTTGAGCAAAATGTCCCCAAGCCTCTCGTGTGTACGTATATAAATCTTGTAGATGATTTGGATAGGCTTTGATTTCGTTAATGATCGGTGGAAAGAGAATATCCATAGCCTCAAATAAAGTAAACCCATGTTTTGACAAGAGAGTCTCAATTGTGCGGTTTAAATCTTGGGAATCACTACCACCCTTAGTTAATGGCACTCCAAGCATTTGTGCTTCCTCGCGTAGTTTCGCAATCGTGTTAATTTCACCGTTATGACCGAGTACACTAAACGGTTGAACACGGAAAAAAGAAGATTGTGTATTGGTAGAGTAACGATTATGTCCTAGGGTCATCGAGGATGCAACCAAGGGATTAGCTAAGTCATGATAATACTTGGGAAGAATATCTCCTGCTCCCATTACTTTGTATACACAATGGTAATTGCTTAAGGAAGCAACGTGAACATTGTCATCTTCTTCAATCCTTATTGTTAAATCAAAAAGCAATCTTGTTACGTTTTCTGATCTACCTTGAGGTAAAAGCGCAACTTGCCAAAATATTGGCTCCTGAGAAGAGGCGATTGGACCAAGAGAGCAAGAGTCCGTCACCTTATCCGTTTCATAAAGAAGGTCCAAATTAAAGGAAGTAAATAATTGTTTAATCGTTTCTTTTACTTCTGACGTATTGGCTTCTTTAGACATAAAAAAATGACCAACAATAAATTGATCGTCATGAACAACTGCAGAATTGATCCCTTTTTGAGAAAGCTTCTCTTTCCAAAGCTCTCTAGGTATATCAATGTGAATTCCGACACCATCACCTTCACCGTTTGTAAATCCGGCACGATGGTTCATTTTCATTAAAGCAGAAATACATAACTCAATATTCTCTTTTGTAGGTTGTTGTTTTTTCTCCAGGATAGAAATGATTCCACACGAATCATGTTCAAGATAGTTGTGGTTTTTAAAGGTGCTAGGATTCCAGATTTTTGTCATTTTAGTGGCCGATTTGGCCTCCACCTCCTTGGAATGGTCTTACAGTAATCTATAATTGAATAAACACAAGTATGAAAAAGGGGGTAGGAAACAAGAAAATGGAATATGAATATTCAGAATTGTACTTACTATGTTAGCAAACTTAATAGGAAAATTCAATTAATATTCATTTTGCTGGATAATTACATTATATGTAGTGGGTGAAAAAAGAGTATATAATTGAAAACAGCTTGTACTGTAAACGTTTTCATGGGAAAAATAAAAAACTAGCTTCAATGTAGAAGCTAGTTTTAATGTATACCATAGAATATTTATTCATTGTTCAGCTGTCTAAAAGCATGTTCAACTGCTTGTAAGGTAATATCTATATCTTCAATAGTGTGAGCAGTAGTTACGAACCATGCTTCATATTTAGAGGGGGCAAGGTTGATCCCTTGCTGTAACATTAGTCGAAAGAACCGTGCGAACATTTCTCCATCTGTATCCTCAGCCTGAGCATAGTTTTCAATCTTCTTTGTTGTAAAATAAATCGTTAAAGCACCTTTTAACCGGTTAATGGTAATCGGGGTATGATGTGTTTTTGCATGCTTTAGAATACCTTTTTCAAGAATGGCTCCAAGCTTATCTAAATGCTCATAAACACCTTCTTCTTGTAAAATTTCAAGACAAGCAATACCAGATAGAATGGAGGCTGGGTTTCCTGCCATTGTTCCAGCTTGATAGGCAGGACCAAGGGGAGCAACAGTATCCATGATTTCTTTCTTACCACCATAAGCCCCGATTGGGAGCCCTCCACCGATGATTTTTCCAAGAACGGTTAAATCAGGTTTAATTCCAAGTAAATCTTGTGCTCCTCCGTACATAAAACGGAATGCTGTAATGACTTCATCATAAATAACGAGAGCACCAGCTTGGTGGGTAAGGTCATTTATTTGCTGCAAAAAACCTTCCTTCGGCTCAACAATGCCAAAATTTCCAACGATCGGTTCCACTAAAACAGCAGCTATTTGGTCACCCCATTTGTCTAATGCTTCTTTAAGTGGTTCAATCTCATTGAAGGGTACGGTAATGACCTCTTGAGCGATACTTTTAGGAACACCAGCAGAATCAGGAATTCCAAGGGTTGAAGGGCCAGAGCCTGCAGCGACAAGGACTAAATCCGAATGCCCATGATAGCAACCAGCAAATTTAATGATTTTATCTCGACCCGTGTATGCCCGTGCAACTCGAATGGTTGTCATAACAGCTTCAGTGCCTGAATTAACAAAGCGCACCTTGTCCATAAAAGGCATGGCTTCTTTAAGCATTTTGGCAAAGGTTATTTCGTGCTCAGTTGGAGTCCCGTAAAGAATTCCGTTTTCAGCAGCATGCTTTATAGCCTCAGTAATATGTGGGTGAGCATGCCCGGTAATAATAGGACCGTAGGCAGCTAAATAATCAATGTATTTATTTCCATCCACATCCCAGAAATAGGCTCCATTTGCCCGAGACATCACAACAGGTGCACCACCACCAACTGCTTTATACGATCTTGAGGGACTGTTAACCCCTCCAACTATATGTTCTAGTGCTTCTTTATGTAATTGTTCGGATTTTGTGAAATTCATTATTTGCCTCCTGCGCCTGTTCGCTCGCTAGTTCCTTTAACATTTTATCATGTTCTCACTTTTTTCAAAACAGTCGATATACGAATAAAAAAATCAATCCAGCAAGCTTGAATTGCAGGTTGATGAAAACAACTAGTCCAATGATTAAAATGAACAGGATGAACACAAATCGGTCTTTTTTAGATTTTACATGTTGAAGAAACAGGAAGATTAGTCCTAAAATAAAGAGTAAGCAAAGAAATAATTCGGTAATGAAGTTCATATGATTCCTCCTTAATCTCTTTTTTAAAAAATATGATGAAATGGTAAGGAACATGTGAATTGTATATAATTTTAACAACATACTTTTTACCTACTTGAAGTGCGAAAGGGTGACACAATGAAACCTCATTCTATTGTTCTGTCAGTGAATGGGTTAAAGAAAAAAATGGGTAAATCGACGATTATTCATGATTTTTCTTCTCAACTTAACAAGGGGGAAATTGTTGGTTTACTAGGTCCTAATGGATCTGGAAAGACAACGATATTAAACAATGACGGTGAGTCTGAATACGACTATTTCTTGATAGAAGACAAAAACCACTATCTATACTGAAAGTGGATGGAAAGGCTCCAAACTTTGGGTGGACCATGACATCCCTTATAGTACAGACAGAATAATAGATTGGGACCCTGATAGTAGTAATGATGGCCCCTATCAAATCAGCTTTGCTTACCCTTACAGTATTTCATGGGGATTCAGTATGAACAATAATCCGAAAGTTAGTAATATAGGTAGCCAGGAATATGACTACGGCAGATGGGAAGTTCATAATGATTTTTATAGTTTAAGTGGATTAGATGGTCATCGTTTTGAGCCCTCAACAACTTGGAAATCTAGTGGGACATTGGCAATTATGGATATTAGAGAAAAAGGATACTTTGTTCGCAATGGAATCACTGTTAATAGTTCTATTACTTCCAGAGTTTCATATGATTATTAATAAATTATTATAGGGGTGTTAAATTTTATGGATACTAGTAAAATCAACCTTGTAGTTAATATCTTAATGCTTTTTGCTTTAATTTATATTGGGTTTAAATTAGCTGATATAGCACGATTGCTAGCACAAATTGTTATACAGGGAAACTTGTAATTTACTAGTATTCTACATTTACACCCTTATAAGGGAAAAAGGAACTGAGTAATATAACTCAGTTCCTTCTTTCTGTCCCTAACTTTTACTAGGATAATCTTGGATAGGTTACACTTAATTGGACAGATAAATTAAGGTCAAGTAGACTACAAGTAATAATATTGAGGAGAATCTACTATGACAAAAAGAGAACGACGAACGTTTACATCTGAGTTTAAACATCAAATCGTCCAGCTGCATCTTAACGGTAAGTCACGTCAGGATCTAATCCGTGAGTATGACCTGACACCTTCTTCACTTGATAAGTGGTTGAACCAAAGTGAAACTTCTGGATCATTTAAAGAATCGGACAATCAGACACCTGATCAAAAAGAACTAACTAAACTTAGAAAAGAAAATAAGCAGCTACTTATGGAGAATGATATTTTAAAGCAAGCCGCGCTGATACTAGGACGAAAGTAAATGTGATCAAAAATAACCAACACAAATACTAGGGTATCAGCAATGTGCAAAGTCCTACAGCTCCCCAGAAGCAACTACTATTATGAAGCAAAAGAGAGGGCTTCAGAGGACGATATTACCTCTCTAATTATCACAATCTTTCAAGAGAGTCGTCAAAACTATGGAACTCGCAAAATCAAGGTCGAGTTAAAGAAACAGGGCCATGTCGTTTCAAGGAGACGTATTGGACGAATCATGAATGAGCAAGGTCTAGTCTCAAGTTACACGGTCGCACAGTTTAAGCCACATTCCAAGTCGTGTAACGAATCTAATCAGAAGAATGAGTTAAACCGTGAGTTTGACCAGGAAGAAGAACTGACCGTTGTGGTCAGTGATTTAACATACGTAAGAGTCGATGGAAAGTGGCACTATGTATGTGTATTTGTTGACCTCTATAACCGAGAAATCATTGGATATAGCACGGGTCCCAATAAGGATGCCGCGTTGGTTTATCGTGCATTCGCATCTATTCAGAGAGATATTCGCAAGATAAAAGTCTTCCATACGGACCGTGGAAAAGAGTTTGATAATAAATTAATTGAGGAAGCACTAGACACATTTAAAATTCAACGTTCCCTAAGTATGAAGGGTTGTCCTTACGACAACGCTGTAGCCGAAGCCACATTTAAGATTATTAAGACTGAGTTTATTAAAGGTCAACACTTTAGTAGTTTTTTTAGGGCTTTAGCTGGTATTGATGTTAAAATTGGTGATTATGTTTCTTCTACAGATGCTGACGGCAACTTTTTAATTTCAGATATTCCTACCGGTAAGTATCCATATGTGATTTCTACTGGAGAAACGGTATATGACGAAGGTATTATTCATGTGAAAAATGGCAAAGTTGAATCATTAAATTTTGATATATCTGTAACTGCAGATGAAGCTGCAAAAAATATGGGATTTGGAAATGAAGAGGACTTTTCGGGAGTATTAACTCAGTCTCATACACACGGCGGAGCCCCTCACTGTAACAAAAGTGTATCTGGTCCAGCATTCCAATTAAATAATTCAGATTGTGGATGGGCTTTGTTTATTAAGTATTGGGGAAATTGCTGGACAGAAGCTATGCAGAATACTGATGCCTCATCAGAAACAAATGTATATTGTAATGGTTCTATAAAACTGCTGTATTTGCTTATGGAGCAGAAGGCTATCCTGGACAGTTCTATGGTCATGGAATTTCTTGTTCTTATACTCGTGGTCATAGTGAATTCAGCCATTATAACTAATGCTTAATCCTTTATAATTAAATGTAAACTTAACACTTATAGTAGGGCATTCTGTAGGAATGCTGTCAATTATTCTTAATTCTTTTCATTTGCTTGCTGCAGGAGTTTGGGTAGGAGGAATTTACTTACATTTGTTGTTTCAACTTGCTGGATCGAGGGATAGACCTGGTGAATAAAGAAAAACAAGAAATTCCGTTAGATTTGAAAGTGACTCCAATTTTAGTAGGTATAAATGAATTTGTTCTTGTTTTTGGTAGTGACAAAATAAAGAAAGTTGAGTTTACTATGGAAACTGATCAGGACAGTAGGATAACTTATAATGCCTTTAAGACTGATAAAGGAACTTTTAGAGTAACCGGTATCAATATCCAAAAACCTGGCGTAAATTTAGTTTCCATCAAAGCATTCACGGTGGATAATAGCATGATAAATTATGATTACCAGATAAATGTACCTGGTGAAGACAAAAGTATGTTAAAATCATTAACTAGTACAATTGAAAATTAGTATAATTTTTTTAACACTCAGCATTGATGGCTCAAGCGTGGGGTAATGGTTCTAGGGATAATTAAATTGTTTCAGGTTTTCACCTAGGTATAAGGAATTGAATTTTATCAGATATACTTTGATGGGTATGGATAATATACAAAAAGGAATTCTCAAATCATCTCCTGATGGAGAAGATGATAAGATTCCAGTAAAAAAGGGTTTGATGATGCATTTAGCTATGAATAATTAAGTGAGAAATATTAATAGGCCCTACGGGTGGAGATAATCACGGTATTCGGTGTGATTTTTCTACTTCTCGTGGGGCTATTTTTTTTAACAGTGCAGTGCCATATTGTGAACAAGTGTGATAAAGCAGTTAGTATATTGGAAACTTCCCTTCTTTGATGGTTATTTTATATTCTGTAATATTTCAGAATTTTCCCAAACGTGCGAGGCATTATTTTTTCTTGATTGGAATTTTTCTGGATATATCGCCGTTGCCCTAATATCAGAGTGGCCCAAACTCTTACTAATTTTATAAAGATCAGCACCTTGTTCTGATGATATTTGTGCATAACTATGTCTAAAGTGGTGGGGTGATGTAACCGTCAAGTACTTTTGAACACTTTTTGTTCATTTATTTTGAACACTTTTATCCATGTAATATCCCCACCCAGTTATGCTGCTAGGCGGGGGCCGTATTTAAAATGGCAGCTTTCCTAATGAAGTTATCGATCTCTTACATATGCAAAACTATGTGCATGACAAAGTAGATACCTATTCACTTGGAATGAAGCAACGATTGGGACTAGCCCAGGCAATCCTTCATTCGCCCTAATTTTAATACTCGATGAACCAACAAATGGGCTTGATCCAGAAGGAATGAAGGATTTAAGGGTTTTACTTATTAAACTTGCAAAAGAACAGCAAGTTGCTGTTGTGATTTCAAGTCACATTTTGGCTGAAATTGAACTCATCTGTGACAGTGTAGTCATGATTCGAGAAGGGCATATCATTGACAAAAGTGAGATAAACCGTCAGCAAGGAAGTGCTGAGGAGCGGGTTCCTTACTTGTTTAAGGTAATAGAGATGGAGTTTGCAAAGTCGTTATTAAGGGATATTGACTTGCATCAGAAAATACAATTTCAAGATGAGGACTTTAAGAGGATGTTCAAAAAGTCCGGCAAAAATAGCTTCGAATTTCTTCGTCAGCTCGTCTTTCCGCTCCTCACGTATACAAAACATACGCGCAGGAAGCTCAAGACTTCGCTTCCTTGAACTTCTTTGCTCTTTTTGTCCTCCTTTTTGAACAGGCTCTTTAAGGTTGAATTAAATGAACGGGAAGTAGCTGTATTAAACAAACGGTTGATTCAAAATGGCATTAGCGTAGTCGGGATAAGGAAAGTGGAGCACACCTTAGAAGATAGATTCCTGAAAACCTTGAAAGGAACTACAACATGAAATCACTTTTCTATTTGCTTTATTAATGAATTAATGAAAATATACAAACGTCCCGGAGTATGGGTGTTCCTTGGTTTCATTTTATTGATCAATCTGTTATTCGGACTGATTATTTGTTGGTGAGAACTTACCATTTTGGCACTACATAGATATGAGTTCTGCCTTACTTTTACTCACTCAATTAATTGCAATCGTCTATGCAGGAGATATTTTATCAAATGAGTTTGCGAAAGGGACAATTAAGATGCTGTTAATGCGACCATACTCGCGTTCAAAGATCCTCTTGTCAAAACTAATGGGGGTCCTAGTAATAGTCGTAGTACTAGTCTTGTTTCAGTTTATTTCTTCTGTTCTAACAGGCATTCTCTTTTTTGCAAAAGGGTTCACTTTGTTTGATCATTCATTTTTATTCGCTAGTAGCAGCTATCTTTTCACTTATATCGAGATTTTTATAATCTGCATTGTAGCATTCAACATTTCAGTCATAACATGAAGTAGCATTTTTTCGATTACAGGTACAATTGTTCTCTTTTACTTCTCCAATCTATTAATTTTTGGAGCATTTTGGCTATGAGTTTGCGAAATATGTTTTGTTTGCAGACACAAATCTGCAACCCTACTTTTTTGGACAACCAATGTTTGATTGAATGCCAATATCGTTTTCGATTTTCAATATAGTGATCCATTGTGTGATTTGTTTGACTGTTTCCTTTGGTCTTTTTAACAATAGAGATGTTCACGTGTAACGAAAAGTTTACTAGCATGACCACCGCGTTCTTTACATATGTTAGGACGAGGTGGTTCACATGGTAAATATGTTCTTTTTATTTGCTGTCATCTTTAGCTTATACAAGAGCTTTGTTCAGCTTTTTAAACGGAATGGGCTTCGACACAATTATATTTCCTTTGAAAATATAGCCTTTTTATTTTTACTATATGTCAATGTCTTAGTTGGATTTGGACTTGTTTATGCCATTTTTGAAATGAAGGGTTCTTCTATTTTGGTTGAAAATGGGATCGCTTTATCTGGTGGGTTTTTAGATGTGTTTGCATCCACACTCTATTTCAGTGCGATCACCTTGCTATCGGTCGGGTATGGAGACATCACACCGATTGGGGTAGGTCGATCGTTTGCTATTCTTGAAGCATTGATCGGCTATATCATACCAGCTGCTTTTGTCGTGAGAAGTATGGTGGACTATGAAAATACTCATTAGTTGTGAATCCTGAACATATTTGTTATCTTAGTTGTAATTGAGACAAGGAGGTACTAGGATGACAAATGTGCTAAAGGCTCCTGAATTTGAACTGGTCGCGAGTAACGGAGAAAGTGTTAGATTATCAGATTATTACGGAAAAAAGCATGTGGTTCTCTATTTTTACCCGAAGGATATGACACCTGGGTGTACAACAGAGGCTTGTGATTTCAAAGAACACCATGAGAGTTTTGGCGAGTTGGATGCAGTCATAATCGGGATTAGTCCTGATCCATTGGACAAGCATCAGAAGTTTGTGGTGAAGCATGACCTCCCTTTTTTATTACTAGTAGATGAGGACCACAAGATTGCAAAATCCTATGAAGTATGGAAGCTAAAGAAGAACTTTGGCAAAGAATATATGGGAATTGAACGATCAACATTTGTAATTAACAAAGAAGGTTTGATTGTAAAAGAATGGCGAAATGTAAAGGTGAAAGGCCATGTAGAGGAAGCTTTGGCTTTTATTAGGGGAAATCTAAGGTAAATGGAGGAGGTGTTCCGGGTTGGGGACCCTCTTTTTATTTTACTAGTATACTAATAACATTAATTTTCTTAAAAAGAAAACCGCTGCTGATTATTCAGCGGCGGTTTCGATTTCATCCTTATTTGACTGTCTAAGAGGAATTTCTCGTAAGAACAAAGTGAGAACAAATGCGATGGCCATAATAATAGCACCGATTAAAAACACCCCAGTTAATGAAAAGGCTAAAGATTCTCGAAGAATGATGATCAGTTCATCAAATAATGGGAGCATCTCAGCACTAAGGCTTTTCTTAGCCAAATCTAATTGTTCTGGATTCATTAATATCTGTGGGTTCGAAAAAGAACTTAATCCTTCCCCGGATACTCCAGTTGGTAATTTTGACATAGCTTCCACTATCTTTTCTTCCATGCGAACCGTCATAATCGAACCCATAACGGCAACACCGACTGTCCCACCGATTTGGCGGAATAATTGTGTAGAAGCAGTCGCCACTCCTAAGTTCGCTTGGTTCACAGCATTTTGGACGGTTAGAGTGAAAACCGGAAAGCAAGCTCCGAGTCCAAATCCGACAATAATCATATTCATGACAGCTGACCAATTAGCTGTGTCTAAAGACATAGTAGACATCGAAACCATTCCTGCTGACATAATGAGTAGTCCAACTAGAGCAAATATCTTGTATTTACCTGTTTTCGTAATTAACTGTCCGATTATTGCGCTAGAGAAGACCATGCTAATCATCATAGGCATCATAATCAACCCGGATGCTGTGGCTGAAACTCCGATAACACCTTGGATAAAGAATGGCATGTACATAATCGCACCAAACATTCCAGCACCAAGCATAAACCCAATAATATTCGACAATGAAAAGATATCGTTCTTAAATAATCTGAGTGGCAATACTGGGCTCTTTGCCCTTTTTTCAACTTGAATGAATAGAAACAATGATGCAATGGATGAGATGAATAACCCGATGATCAATGGAGAAGACCAATCATATTCAGTTCCTGCCCATGAGAAAGCAAGTAATAAAGGAACGATAATAAAGGTTATGAGTATGGAACCAGCATAATCAATCTTTTCAGAAGGTTTCCTTTCAACACTTGGAAACAGGGACATAATTAATAGGAATGCAACGATACCGAAAGGGAGGAACACCCAAAACACCCATTTCCAGTGGATATTATCAACAATCCAACCACCGAGTGTAGGTCCAAACACACTTGCTAAACCGAACACGGATCCCATTATCCCCTGCCAACGGCCACGTTCACGAGGGGGGAATAAATCTCCGACTGCTGTGAAGGCTGTGGACATAATCATTCCAGCTCCGAGTCCTTGAATTCCTCGATAAATAATCAGATGGACGATACTTTCTGCAGTGCCACACAAAAGCGATCCAACAATAAAAATACCAATACCGATTAAAATGAACGGTTTTCGTCCATATATATCAGAAAGCTTTCCAACCAAAATAGCCGTAACACTTGAAGTAAGCATAAATATTGTGAATACCCAATTGAAATATTCAATCCCACCTAGGTCAGAAACTATCCGTGGTAGAGCTGTTCCAACGATTGTCTGGTTTAGTGCTGCAAATAGCATTGCAGACATGATCGCGATCATAATCGTTATTTTTGTTTTTTTGTCTAAATCCTCCATGCTTTTCCCTCCATTTACAAATTAAATTTATTAAAAAGATGAATGAGTTCTTTTAACTCTAAATCAGAGAGATTATCAAAGGTTGAAAAAAGATAATTTGTTTTCTTTAAATTAAGTTCTTCAATTAAGGTATTACCCTTCTTTGTTAGGACAATCTCTACTACTCTACGGTCTTCTAAAGAGCGTTCTCTTGTAACCAAAAGTTTCTTTACCAATGAATCACCAATAGAAGTAATGTGACTTGATGTAACCCTTAGTTCATTCGATATAGTAGAAACCTTTTGTGTTCCGTTTTGATAAAGGTGTTTCAGTATCAAAAACTCACTACTGTTTACCTCATCTCCGAGCATTTCATTGATTCCTTTTCGAATTCCTCGAAACGTGTATTGCATTGTTTTTTCTAAGTCATACATAAGTTCTTTACGTTTATCCATTATCATCACCTTATAAATTATTAACCTAGTTAATTATTTAATATTCGAAGTAAAATGTCAATTATTTTTCTTTAAGGTAGGGGGCAATCGTCTATACATAGGAAATTATTTAGAATATAGTAAAGTATAGGGAAACCCCCCTCATTCATAAAGAGCGGTCGAGTGCGAGAGTATTCTCGCCTTTTTTGTAATATCAGAATTTATATGGGCAAGTGCATCTGAATCCGGCTCCAGCGCCAGCTCCCCTCGAGGTCAAATAACCTGAAGTAAATAAAAGGGAAGATCACCCTTCTTTTTGCTTCAGGTTATTTGCTATGCCTAGTCTGGACAAGGCGCTTGCGCTTTTCTTATTTTTAGAGGATGTTATCGCTTTTAAGCTTGCCCTAAAATTGTATATAGTAAGAGTAGAAACATTCTAGGAGGCGTCAGATGAAAATCATAACAAGCTTTCCAGTAAAGGAAGAAAAACAAACCGAGCTAAAGAGTTATTTTTTAGATGAAGAATTTTTCTTTTTTCAAAATATCCATGAAGCAGCAGACGAATTGGAAAATGCAGAAGTTCTTCTTACATACGGAGAGGATCTAACTCCAGCTCTTATTGAACAGGCAACTAGTTTAAAGTGGATTATGGTGATGTCTGCAGGTATGGAGAAAATGCCGTTCCAAGCAATTAATGAGAAAAATATACTTGTTACAAACGCACGTGGAATTCATAAAATTCCAATGTCTGAATATGCACTTGGGATGATGCTACAGGTCTCAAAGCAGATGAAGCTTCTTTATGAACAGGAAATAGAATCGAACTGGAATCGAGCCATTCCAACGACAGAGCTATACGGAAAAACGATACTAATCATTGGTGTGGGAGCGATTGGCGGTCAGATTGCCATGCTTTGTAAATCATTTGGAATGAGTGTTCTAGGGATAAGTAGAAGTGGAAATCCGATTAAGCACGTAGAGAAAATAGGTAAATTGGATACATTAGAACATCTCCTGCCAAAAGCAGACTATATTGTTTCTGTCTTGCCAAGCACAAATGAAACAAGATACATACTAAAAAGGAAGCATTTCGAGAAAATGAAGAGCAACTCAATCTTTATGAACATTGGTAGAGGAGATTTGGTTGAAGAGTCGGTACTGATAGATGTGATGTCAGAACGATTGATTGCCCATGCTGTTCTAGATGTATTCGAGCAAGAGCCACTTCCGTCCGAGCATCTATTTTGGAAAATGGATAATGTAACAGTCACACCTCATATTTCAAGCATCACGGCCAATTATTTACCAAGGGCTTTTGAAATATTTGAAGAAAATCTTCATATTTATAGAAGTAAGAGAACAGATTATGTGAATCTAATTAATGTTAAACGGGGGTATTAGAATGAAAATTTATACGAAGTCTGGTGATAAAGGGACCACATCATTAGTATATGGAGAAAGAGTTGCTAAGCATGATAGTAGAGTTGAAGCTTATGGTACTTGTGATGAGGCCAATTCCCTTATTGGACTAGCCTTGAGTTATATAAAAGAAGAAGCAGATCAACATGGAGAAATTGAAATGATTTTTCATAAAATACAAACAACCATTTTTCATGTTGGGGCAGAGTTGGCCACTCCTGCTGGAAAAGAAGTGAAATGGAAAGTAGATGCCCAGGACATTCAGTGGTTAGAATCTGTGATAGATTCATGGGATCAACAGTTACCAGCTCTTACTAATTTCATCCTACCTGGAGGCTCTAAGGCGGGGGCTACCTTACACTTAGCTAGAACGGTTGTTAGGAGAGCGGAGAGAAGAACTGTGTTAATTGAATCGGTAAATCCATTAGTTCTCTCTTATTTAAATCGTCTTTCAGACTTTTTATTCGTAGCAGGAAGATACGTGAATCACCTGCTTAAAATTACAGAGACTACGTTACATCAGGATAAGTTAAGAAAATAAATCATAAACTATTTCACATACAAATAAGTAGAAGTTTGACAAGAAAAGGATAATAAAGGTACACTAATTATAACGATTATAAAGTAATAATGCTTTTCAAAGTGAGGTGCATGTTGGTGTCAATACATTTAAAAGATGCGCTTGAAACGTTAAAGGAAACAGGAGTGAGAATTACTCCACAACGTCATGCCATATTAGAATATTTAATTCAAACAATGACACACCCAACTGCTGATGATATCTTCAAAGCACTTGAAGGGAAATTTCCAAACATGAGTGTGGCCACCGTTTATAATAATTTAAGGGTCTTTAGAGAAGCGAGACTAGTGAAAGAATTAACCTATGGAGACTCTTCCAGTCGTTTTGACTTTGTAACAAGCGATCATTATCACATTATTTGCGAGGAATGTGGCAAAATAGTCGATTTTCATTATCCAGGCTTGGATGAAGTAGAAGCATTAGCCTCTCATGTTACTGGATTTAAAGTGTCCCATCACAGAATGGAAACGTACGGAACTTGTCCAGATTGTATAAAAGACCATTTATAAAAAGAAAGCTGACTTTTTAAAGTCAGCTTTCTTTTTATCCTTTACGATTATAGCTTTCATCAAATTCCTTGCCTTCTAATCCAGGGTCAAGTGTAAGTGGTTCGTTACAGTGCATACAAATATCAACTCTGCCAAGTATCTTAGTTGGCTTCTCACAATTTGGACATGTGACCTGAACAGCTCTTGTAGACAGCATACCAATCCAAAAATAGACAACTGTACTTGCTACGATGAACAGTAAACCAAGTATCATAAAGAGGCTAATAACCCAGACGTTGGTTCGAAAGAAAATACCGATATACATAACAATAAACCCAGCGAAAATAAGGCTTAATGCGAATGTTCTTATTTTATTAATTTTATTTGAATACATTTTTGCCATATTAGTCACTCCTCGATAATACTATAACATAAAAGAGTCCAAGCCCGTAACGAGAAAGTTTTCTAGGGAGTATTACTTACCCCATACGCGGTGTATAGATTTTATATCATGTTGTTAAGCAGGCAGGTATTTGCCTTCTTCTTGTCGAAAATATTCGAACTACAAAAAATGGAGGGATATCGAGTATGGAAGATCTGTTGCGCCCTATTTATCAGGAAGTAGCAAGCCATTCGAAAACCTTAGGCATCATCTTAATAGAGAGAAGGCGACCGGAAAATCCCTCAACTGATAATTTTGACGTAATCTTGTTTGTCATTGTAAAGGAACATGAATCAACAACTAGCCTAAAACATTACCAATTGGAATCCGGGAAAAAGGCTGCATTAAAAGTAGTAGAGGTAGTGAAACTGGACCAATGGTTAAAGCTAGGAAGTAATCGAAAAGTATACGATTGGATTTTGGGTGGTAAAGTTTTATTTGAGCGTAACGAATTCATAACTGAACTGAAGCAAACACTCTTAGACTTTCCTTTAAATGACCGTAAAAAAAGAATTGGTCTAGAATTTGCTAAATTAATAAGAAGATACACAGAGGGGAAAGAGCTTTTTGAACTAGGTCATTTATTAGATGCTTATAATCATATTGTCCATGCACTCCATCATCTTGCTAGGCTGTCTATCATTGATCATGGCCTTCATCCAGAGATAACAGTATGGAACCAGGTTAGAAGAATAGAACCAGAGGTGTTTAAGCTGTATCAGGAATTAGTTGAGAGCGATGAACCTCTAGCGAAGAAATTAGAACTGCTTTTATTAGCTAGTGAATTCTTAGTTAATTCAAGCACTAAAACCGGTTCCTTACATCTAATAGAAGTGTTGAGTAAAAAAGAAGGATGGACAATACAGGAGTTAAGTACTCATCCAGAGGTCGCAGACTACTCAGTCGATTTTGATGCTTTGTTAGTCTTTCTTATTGAACGTAAACTTGTACAAGTAACACTCGAGGAAACAAAAGGACAGGGAATATTCCGTCGTATATATAGAAGTAATTAATGAAGTTATATATCAATGGTATTTTTATTTGAAAATCTATTGACTCCACTTTTAACTTCGTGGTATATTATTCTTCGTCGCTGCTAGACAACTTCGTTTTCTTGAAAAAAGAAAATGAAAAAAGTAGTTGACTAGCACTTGCTGAAAGTGTTATATTAATAAAGTCGCTTCTGAGCGGCGGAGAAAATTCGTACTTCCTAACTGCAAACTAACATTTAAGTTTCTTTTGCCTAACGGCATAAAAACTAGTTCTTTGAAAACTAAACAGAACGTCAAGCGTGACTCGGACTTTCTAGTCCTTGTCAAAAATGTAACAAACATTATTATATTCGCTAATGCGAGATAATGATGAAGTTTTTTCACTAATGTGAGAGAACTATTGAAAGCTATTTTCGCTATCGCGAAAAAGCTTTGCCG
>NZ_JBMERO010000024.1:0-55733 GCF_049310945.1 Bacillus sp. DJP31
GTTTAAAGATGCACAAAATTCCTCGTTTTCTTTATCCAAATGGTTCTTGATGCGATATGACTGTCCAACGATGCTAACGACTGTTGCGTGATGTAAAACACGATCTAATATGGCATTTGCCAACTTTGTATCCTGGAAGACTTCGTCCCACGCTTTAAAGTTCACGTTCGTTGTCAGGATGGTACTAAGCTTTTCATATCGCATATCGATTAACTGAAAGAACAATTTTGCATCTTCAGTTTCAATCGGTAAATAACCAATGTTACTTGTGCAGCATTCCCTAAGTCAATCGAAAATCAATTATAAGAAGGAACACTACAAAGAAGAGCTATCCAAAGCCGTTCCTTATTATCCAGATATCGATGATTTGGCCAAACAAAATTTAGCTGCCATAGGCGAGGTGTATAAATGATGAACAATAGTTTTCAGCAATTAGTGCAGAATCTAGAGTATTTAAAGCGTAAGCAAATGACGCAACATGTAAATGAAGTCGTGGACTTCAGCATTAATAATCAACTTTCGTTCGTCGAAACATTAGTCAATTAACGAATTATGAGATTGATGTACGAGAGAAAAATATGATTCATTCCATGGTTAAGGTGTTCATCGATTATAAGAAATCGATATTTTGTGTAATGTTTTAATCGAGCTTCTAAGCGATTTTCCATACGTGCACGCTTTAGATTCTGGATTAAATCATGACACTTAATTATAAAGAACCATTAAAAAAGCAGCCAAGATGGCTACAGGCATAAAACGTTTAATATCTTCCTTCTTTAATAAGAACAATGAGAACCATGGAGCAATTAGCATCGTCCAAAGTACAACTTTACTTAACATAAATAACCCCACCTTCTTTTATTTAGATTTCTCAGGGTGATCGTTATTTATACCTAGGCTGAAGAAGAGCAAGTAAAAGTTTCTTCAGAACAGAAGTTTCGTTTAATTAAAAAATTAAAAGATGTAGATATGTGGAACCAACGAAATAAAGTTAAGAACCTAGAGAAAAGTATTTAATCGTAGAAACGAATTAATAGATAATGAGTATTTAGCAGAAAATCATGCATTGAATATGTAGTACCTTTATTAGAACAAAAGGTTGAGTAATATGGTGTTTTTTATGTGAAGACATACACAGTAGTAAACGTATTTACATACAATAGGATTTATAGGATACAAAATTAAATGAATTTTAAATTGTGTATACATTTAGGTTATCTGGGAATGCTAGTACTGGAGGTGGAGTAAATGAGTGTCATGAGAAAAAGAGAATTTATTGGGGAAACGTGTATGATTTGTGAGCAAGAAAAAGAAAAGGGCATCCATGTTTATACCTCATTTTTATGTATAGAATGTGAGAACGAAATGATCAATACTCAGACCAGCCATCCGATGTATAAGTTTTATTTACAACAGATGCGCAAGATCACAAAACCGAAGATACTTTCTTAATTCCCTCCCCTTCCGAGGGTTTTTTTTGTCTTGTTCCAGCGCCTAGCCAAAGCTTCCTGAATAAGGGTTACCGTACCATGATTTGTCTTACGCAAAAACATGACTTGTCAAAGTGATGTTTATGCAATTCAAGGTCAAATGTTCTGAATCTCTAAATGTTACCAGGAATACCCCTTCTTCAAATTTAAATTAAAGAGGGGGTGAATTGGGCGGCTTTTTATTGTAATTGTACAGAATATCACCAGATATAAGAACTTTTGCTTTATCGGGTCTAATCAAGGAGCTTCCTCTTTTCCTTATGCCTCAAATTATTTTAAAAGTGTATAATACTTAGAGAGCTATTAGAAAGGGAAGTATGATGAATCAACTAAATACACCTTTATACGACGCATTGCTGAATCATATTAAAAAACGACCTATTTCCTTACATGTACCGGGACATAAGTATGGAAGAGTTTTTCCGGATAAAGGGATCGAATCATACAAAAGCATCCTCCCTCTCGATGTGACAGAACTGTCGGGGCTTGATGATCTACATGAACCAACTGAAGTCATTTTAGAAGCGGAAGACTTACTTTCTTCGTTATATGAATCAAGGAGGTCCTTTTTTTTAGTAAATGGCACAACTGTGGGAAACCTATCTATGGTTCTCGCTGTTTGCCAGCAGAATGACTTGGTACTCGTTCAACGTAATTGTCATAAATCCATCATGAATGCCCTTGTTTTGGCTGGGGCTAGACCTATATTTCTTTCACCCGAGTTCGATACCGATTTCCAAGTGCCAACGTATGTCCATGAGAGAGAAGTCATACAGGCACTAGAGAAGTATCCAAAAGCAAAGGCTATTATCCTTACAAATCCAAGCTATTATGGTCATACATATGATTTGAAAAACATTATAAAAAGTGCGCATGATATAGATGTACCGGTCTTGGTAGATGAAGCACATGGTGCTCATTTCGGTGTTGGAAGTCCCTTTCCAGAGTCCTCAATAAAATGTGGTGCTGACATCGTTGTTCAATCTGCACACAAGACGCTACCTGCTATGACAATGGGATCATTCCTTCATTTTCAAAGCGAGTTAGTACCTATTGAAGGCCTGACTTTTTATTTGAAATCGTTACAATCAAGTAGCCCATCCTATCCAATCATGGCATCTCTAGATTTAGCTCGTTATTATTTAGCAAATAAGAAAGAGCAGGGTATCGTTAGAATTGTTCAGCAGTATGAGGAGTTTCGAGAAAAGCTATCAAGCATCCCTCAATTGTCTGTTATCCTATCGACAAATCGAGAAATTCAACAAGACCCTTTGAAAGTAACAATACAAAGCAGGTGTCGTTTGTCAGGCTATGAGATTCAGGCACTTTTAGAGAATACGGGTATTTATACCGAGTTAGCGGACCCACTAAATGTATTGTGTGTTCTACCGTTAGAAGAGATCGACATCAACATGATTACATTCAAAATTCAGCAGGCATTACTAGGGATAGAGCCAACTATAATGAAAGAAGACAAAAGATATATAGCAAATGAACCTATACAATCAATGAATCCACTTTCATATTTTGAGTTAAAATCGATGAAGACAGCAGCCGTTCATCTTGACGAAAGTGTTAATAAAGTTTCGGCCCAGACTATTGTACCTTATCCCCCTGGAATACCGTTACTACTGCAAGGGGAGATCATTACAAGTAAACACCTTGAACAGTTGGAGTTCCTTGGGAAGATGGGGGCAAAGTTTCAAGGCGGTCTAGTGAATAACAAGATTAACATCTACGAAGGTGAAAAAGAGGAGAAAATTAAATGAGTGGTCTATTTATATCAATTGAAGGTCCAGAAGGTGCTGGTAAAACAACCATCGTTCAACTTGTAGTAGAACAGCTACAAAAGGAAAATTTTAAAGTCTTGTACACAAGAGAGCCAGGTGGTAGTAGAATTGCTGAGCAAATTCGCTCCATTATCTTAAATCCAGAAAATGTAGAGATGGATGGACGCACGGAAGCTTTACTTTACGCTGCAGCCAGAAGACAACATTTAATAGAAAAGGTTTTACCAGCCATTAAAGATGGGTATATTGTTCTTTGTGACCGGTTTATTGATAGTTCGCTTGCGTATCAAGGCTATGCAAGAGGACTAGGGATAGAAGAGGTTCTCTTAATTAACGAGTTTGCGATTGAGAAAACCATGCCAACGAAGACTCTCTACTTTGATATAGATCCAGAGGAAGGCTTTAAGAGAATTAACCAAAATCATAATCGTGAGGTAAATCGCCTAGATCTAGAGAAGATGGATTTTCATTATAAAGTAAGAGATGGGTATCAAATCCTCATTGAGAGAAATCCCCATAGAATCATAAAGATTAACGCAGCTCAAACCGTGGAGAAGGTTTTCACTGATACGATTGAGGTTATTAAGGAGCACATAGACGCAAGTTATTTGTCATAACTTGTCGAACGGCACAAACCTTGGTAGATTAGCAATGAAAACAGTTTCAGTAATGATTGAACTTGTTTATAATAAAGGAAAATGATGTACAAATGACAAAACAATTACCATATATCAGAAAATGTGTACAACATGAAAACGTGTTAAGATAGAGGAGGCACTTATTGATGAAACTAATTATGGCTGTGATTCAAGATAAAGATAGTAATCGTCTATCAAGTGCATTAGTGAAGTCAAATTTTCGTGCGACCAAATTGGCAAGTACAGGTGGATTTTTAAAGTCAGGGAATACTACGTTTCTGATTGGTACGGATGATATTCGTGTACCAAAGGCACTAGAAATCATTAAAGAAAATTGTAAGCACCGTGAACAGTTAGTTGCTCCTATCTCGCCGATGGGAGGAAATGCTGATTCATATGTACCATACCCAGTGGAAGTTGAAGTTGGTGGTGCTACTGTTTTCGTCTTGCCAGTAGAAGGATTTCACCAATTTTAACGGAGGTAGCTACTCACATGAAAATAAATCAAGAAATACGACCGACAATGGAAAAGAGCCGACAAGAGTCTAAGATTCAAGTGAATGGACAATCACGTTTTGGTGAGATTGTTCAAAAGCAAGAAAACAAGCTGCATATGGAGCAGCTTCACAAACTCATGTCTGAGATAGGTAATCAGGGTGATCGGCTTTCCCGTTCTCAAAACTTTAAGGACTTGGCGAAATATAAAAGCCTTGTAAAAAAGTTTGTGAAGCAAGCTGTAGATTTTGGTATGGATTTGAAACAATCTCATAGCTGGACAGCTAGTGGACATAGTCGTACATTAAAGACAGTTGAACAAGTTGATCAAAAGTTAGTCGAATTAGCCGATGAGGTAGTCAAAAAAGAGAGTAAAGCAATTGATATTCTTGGTAAAATAGGAGAAATCAAAGGCCTGCTTATTAACTTATATACGTGAGTGAGTGATGACCAATGAGATTGACGTGGGATGATTTATCTATCCAGCAGCCTGTTGTCACAAAAATGCTGACGAATAGCTTAAGTAAGAACAGATTAGCTCACGCCTATTTATTTGATGGTGAACGTGGGACTGGTAAAAAAGAGATTGCCAAATTCCTAGCAAAAACTTTATTTTGTAAGGATCCTCAGGTATGGACTCCGTGTCATACTTGCGTTAATTGCCGAAGAATTGAATCTGGTAATCACCCAGATATTCATATAGTAGAACCGGATGGATTATCTATAAAAAAGCAACAAATTCAGCATCTACAAGAGGAATTTTCAAAAACAGGTGTAGAGTCTAAGCAGAAATTTTATATCATAAATCATGCAGATAAAATGACTTTAAATGCTTCTAATAGTTTGTTAAAGTTTCTAGAAGAGCCAAACCAACATACAACCGCAATTCTTTTAACGGAACAAATAAACCAGATGCTAGACACGATTATATCGAGATGTCAATCACTTTCCTTTCAAGCTGCACCTAGACAAATCCTTGTGTCACAGCTTGAATTACAAGGAGTGAGTAGTGTTCATGCGAGGTTAGCTGTTCAGCTAACCAATAGTCTAGATCAAGCTTTAGCTCTCACTCAAGATGATTGGTTTGCAGAGGCGAGAAAAGTAGTGTTACAATTATGTGAAGTATTAGACTCTAAGCAAAGTCTGTTTTTTATACAGGAGAAATGGCTCCTGCACTTTAAAGATCGAGAACAAACTGAACGTGGTCTAGATCTATTGTTAGTTTACTATAGAGATTTACTTTCAATAATCATTGGAGAAGTAGATTCGGTTGTATTTAGCGATCAAATGAATCAACTAAAAAAACATGCCCTCCCAATGACTCAAAAGTGTGTCATTCAAAACATGAGCGCAATTTTAGAGGCAAAGAAACGCTTAAGTGCTAATGTTCAATCTCAATTGTTGATGGAACAATTGGTACTAAATTTGCAGGAGGTATCCTAGCTTGTATGATGTAGTTGGAGTGCGCTTTAAAAAAGCGGGTAAAATATATTATTTTGATCCAGGGGAGTTCAACATTCCAAATGAAGAATTTGTTATTGTTGAGACAGTAAGAGGAATTGAATATGGAAAAGTTGTTATAAGCAATAAAAAAGTAGATGATGAAGATGTTGTTCTTCCTTTAAAAAAGGTCATCCGTATTGCGGATCCTAAGGATAAGCAGACAGTAGAAGAAAATAAAAAAGCTGCAACAGAAGCTTATCAGGTTTGTGAAGAGAAGGTTTTGGAGCATGCTTTAGATATGAAGCTCGTTGATGTCGAATATACGTTTGATCGGAATAAAGTGATTTTCTACTTTACAGCAGATGGTAGAGTTGATTTTCGAGAACTTGTAAAAGACCTAGCGGCTGTTTTTCGCACGAGAATAGAATTACGTCAGATTGGTGTAAGAGACGAGGCGAAAATGCTTGGTGGTATCGGTCCTTGTGGAAGAATGCTCTGTTGTTCAACATTCCTAGGTGACTTTGAGCCTGTATCTATTAAGATGGCCAAAGATCAGAATTTGTCATTAAATCCTTCTAAAATATCAGGGCTCTGCGGGCGATTGATGTGCTGCCTAAAATATGAGAACGATGAATATGAATCAGCAAAGGAAGCACTTCCAGATATGGGCGAGTCAATTGAAACACCCAATGGGAGGGGAAGAGTCATTGGGTTAAATATTTTAGAACGTCTAATTCAAGTAGAACTTTCCGACAAGGAAAGCGTTGTTGAATATACACTTGATGAGTTAATCCGTGAAGGAGCCGTTTCTATCCAAGCTACAGATTAAGAGGTGTTGCAAGTGGATAAAAAAGAGATATTGAACTCTGTTAGTAGCATGGAAGACCAGATCGGCCATTTAACTAAACAACTCAGTGAATTTAAATTACATTTAGCCGAGCTAGTTGAAGAAAACAATCATATTAGAATAGAAAACGAACATTTGCGAAATCGTCTTGACCGAGCATTGGTCGAGGAAGAACAAAAGCAAATTGATCAAGATGACTTGAAAGAATTAAAACCTGTGGATATCGGTGAAGGTTATGATAATCTGGCAAGACTCTATCATGAAGGCTTTCACATTTGTAATGTTCATTATGGTAGTATCAGAAAAGAAGGAGATTGTTTATTCTGTCTATCCTTCTTAAATAAAAAGTGACCAAGTATGGCCTTTCCTGGTATAGGAAAGGTTGTTTTTCATAGATGACTTTGTTTGACTCAGTATAGATATTCATAATAATTAATGGCTTTAGCATTATTTCTTCATAAGAGTTGAATGATAAACTAGTATTTACCTAATTAATTTGTTATAAATTGAATGAATAAATTAAGTTTAAGGAAAGGGGGATAAAATAAATGGTTGAACTGCATGATGATGAACGATTAGATTACTTGCTAGCAGAAGACTTAAGAATCATTCAAAGCCCGTCTGTCTTTGCCTTTTCACTCGATACGGTCCTATTAGCTCGTTTTGTGTACGTACCCATTCAAAAAGGGAATTTAATCGATCTATGTACAGGAAACGGTGTGATCCCCCTTCTGCTAAGCTCCCGTACAAAAGGAGCTATTACAGGTGTCGAGATTCAAGAAAGAATCTATAAAATGGCAAAGCGGAGTATTGAATATAATCAACTTGAGGGTCAAATTAATATTATACAAGGAAATATTAAAGACATGCCATTAAAGTTAGGACATGGAAAATATGATATTGTAACCTGTAATCCTCCATATTTCCCTACTCCGCCTAGTAGTGAAAAAAATAATAACGAACATTTGGCTATTGCTAGACATGAGATCTATTGCAACTTAGAAGATGTTGTACGAGTAAGCAGTCAGCTTGTTCGTCCAGGGGGGAAGGTAGCCTTCGTGCATCGTCCAGGACGATTATTAGATATCTTGACATTGATGAGAACCTATCGGTTAGAGCCAAAGAGACTTCAGTTTGTCTACCCAAAGCTTGGGAGAGATGCAAACACCATTCTTATAGAGGGAATTAAGGATGGTCATCCAGATTTAAAGGTTTTACCACCACTGATAGTCTATAATGAAAGTGGAGAGTATACAAAGGAGTTACATTTAATACTTTATGGGGAAAAGTGATTTTTTTGAAGTTGCAATGGAGCTAAATAGATGAAATATAGAGTAATATCTACTAGAAAGAAGTGTTGAAAATGTTACAGCAAAAAAGTTTTCATAATGAAGAAGGAGCAGCCTTGTATTTAGTGCCTACACCGATTGGCAATCTTGAGGATATGACCTTCCGTGCCATTCGGATTCTAAAAGAGGCACACCTTATAGCTGCAGAAGATACGAGGGTTACAAGAAAGCTGTGTAATTATTACGAAATAACAACACCTATAATTAGCTACCATGAGCATAATAAGGAAAAAAGCGGTAATCGTCTTCTGGAGGACTTAAAGGATGGTAAGAGAATTGCCCTAGTCAGTGACGCGGGTATGCCAACCATATCAGACCCTGGCTATGAATTAGTGATTCTAGCACTTGAAAATGCATTTCCTGTTATTCCTCTTCCGGGTGCAAACGCCGCACTAACAGCTTTAATAGCTTCTGGATTACCTCCTCAAACATTCTTTTTCTTTGGGTTTCTTCCCCGTCAAAAGAAAGACAAGAAAAAAGAATTAGAACGATTGAGAACAATACGTAGTACGATGATATTCTATGAGTCACCCCATAGACTAAAGGAAACCATTAACGTCTTAGGTGAAATGTTAGGGGAGCGACGAATCGTCATTAGTAGAGAGCTTACAAAAAAGTTCGAAGAGTTTATAAGAGGAACAGTTGGCGAAGTGAAGGAGTATCTAGAGAACACTGAAGTAAAAGGTGAATGCTGTTTATTGGTTGAGGGATCAACTGAGGATGAGGTTACAAATGAAGAAATTTGGTGGAAAAGCATGTCTGTTAAAGAACACATAGAATTGTATATAGAGCAACAGAACATGTCCTCAAAAGAAGCTATTAAACAAGTATCAATGGATCGAAAAGTACAAAAACGAGAAGTATATGAAGAATTTCATATCAAATAAAAAAGAGCATCCTAGGGTATCTAGAGATGCTCTTCTTTATTATTTTGAAGTTAAGCTGTTTTGGATTTCGGATAAAATTTGCTCTGCACCTTCGCGGCTAAGAATGATTTTCCCACCAGCAAGGGAGATGTTTTCATCATTAATTTCACCAGTTACTTGGCAAGTCATGTTTGCTTTATATTTCTTTAAAATAATTTTTTCGTTATCAACATAAATTTCTAAAGCATCTTTCTCTGCAATACCTAATGTACGTCTTAATTCTATTGGAATAACCACACGACCTAATTCATCAACCTTACGAACAATACCTGTAGATTTCATATTTGAACTTCCCCTCTCCTATTTCCCTCTTTATACAAATTTCATTGTTTTTCGTCATTATTCGACACGTGCTGTATCTTTATAATACCAGTGATTGACATATTCGTCAATCTCTTCTTTTATAAAAAGATGTGAAATTTTCATTGAAAAACTCAATGAATACTGAAGGTAATAGTATGTATAGATTTTAGTGCATACATCTTTTTACTTTTTTTCAAATCCATACAAGCTTAATTATAATGATACTTCGACAATATTCAATAGTTTTTCGACAAATATTTCAACAAAGTTCCAAACTCTACTAAGACTTTACCCACATATTGGATAAAGCAAACAAATTATGTAGCGACATCCTAGGAAAATGTATAATTTTTTATTATAGTAGGAATAGATGATTGTAGGAGTAGGAACTCATATAATGTGGGTAATTTCAGTAATTTAGTTTGTTGTTTGGACAAGCTTTGATAAGATGATAATGGGTTAAAAATATTTTAGTTTTAAAGTGATGGAGGTTATGTAAATGACAAACAAGAAGACTTTTTATATTACAACGCCGATCTATTATCCAAGTGGAAAATTACATATTGGACATGCCTATACAACAGTTGCAGGGGATGCCATGGCACGCTATAAAAGGTTAAGAGGATTCGATGTTCATTATCTAACGGGTACGGATGAGCATGGTCAAAAGATTCAACGAAATGCGGAAGAAAAAGGAGTAACTCCACAAAAATATGTAGATGATATTGTGTCAGGCATAAAGGAGCTTTGGGAGAAGCTTGAGATTACCCATGATGATTTTATTAGAACCACAGAGGATCGACATGTCCAAGTAGTGGAGAAAATATTTGCACGGTTAGTGGAACAAGGTGATATCTACATAGATGAATATGAGGGCTGGTATTGTACACCGTGTGAATCGTTTTACACGGAAAGACAGTTAGAAGATGAAAAGTGCCCTGATTGTAAACGTGCTGTTGAAAAGGTAAAAGAAGAGTCTTACTTCTTTAGGATGAGCAAATACGCAGATCGACTTTTGCAATTTTATGAAGAAAACCCTGGATTCATCCAACCTGAGTCAAGAAAAAATGAAATGATTAATAACTTTATCAAACCTGGACTTGAGGATTTAGCTGTGTCCAGAACAACGTTTGACTGGGGAATAAAGGTCCCAGGTAATTCAAAGCATGTCATTTATGTATGGATTGATGCTCTATCGAACTATATAACAGCACTAGGATATGGCACAGACAATGAGGAGAACTATCAAAAATTCTGGCCTGCAAATGTTCATTTAGTTGGGAAAGAAATTGTCCGTTTCCATACCATTTATTGGCCAATTATGCTCATGGCATTAGATTTACCTCTACCCAAAAAGGTATTTGCCCACGGTTGGCTATTAATGAAGGATGGAAAAATGTCCAAGTCAAAAGGAAATGTTGTGGACCCCGTTACATTAATTGACCGTTATGGATTAGATTCCCTAAGGTACTACTTGCTAAGAGAAGTTCCATTTGGATCTGATGGTGTCTTTACGCCAGAAGGATTTATTGAAAGAATAAACTTTGATTTAGCGAACGATTTAGGAAACTTATTAAATCGAACAGTCGCAATGATTCAAAAATACTTTGATGGGGTTGTACCTGTATATACAGGTACACACAATGAATATGACGAACAGCTTGAGAATTTAACAAAGGAAACGAAGCAGAAAGTTGAAGAGGCAATGGAGGAAATGCAGTTTTCTGTTGCACTGAGTGTTATCTGGGGGTTAGTTTCACGAACCAATAAATATATAGATGAAACACAACCATGGGTAATTGCGAAGGATGATTCTCAGAGTGTCGTTCTTGGCTCAGTTATGACCCATCTTGTTGAATCACTAAGAAACGTATCAATTATGCTTCAACCGTTCTTAACTAGAACCCCTAAGCTCGTATGGGAACAACTTGGTATCCAAGATTCAGAAGTCACTTCGTGGGATACTATGGATCAATATGGAATTGTGCCAGAGGGAACAAAGGTCGTTCAAGGAAACCCTATATTTCCGCGCTTAGATTTAAAAGATGAAGTGGAGTATATTAAACAACAAATGCAAGGGACGGTCTCCATACAGGAAGAATCAGTTAAGACTGCCGAGATTGAAGCTTTACCTGAGATTTCTATTGATGAGTTCATGAAAGTAGAATTACGAGTGGCTGAGGTCACCTTCGCGGAACCAGTAAAAAAGGCAGATAAACTTTTGAAAATCCAATTGGACTTAGGCTATGAAAAGAGGCAAGTTGTTTCAGGGATTGCCAAGTTTTATAAGCCAGAAGAGATGATTGGTAAAAAAGTGATATGTGTAACGAATCTTAAGCCTGTAACATTAAGAGGAGAATTATCAGAAGGTATGATCCTTGCAGGAGAAAAAGATGGCATTCTTTCGTTAGCTACTGTTGATCAAAGTTTGCCAAATGGTTCTAAGGTAAAATAGTTCAAAACCATGCGGATAATAGGTGTTCTTATTAGAACACCTATTTATTCATTTTCTTATACTTTAAATAGTAATTTAATCCTTTTACTTTACTAGGATTACTGAAGAACCTGGATTTGTAATGAAACTGTAAAGTAAGTGCAAGCTATGTAAAAGAATTCTATGATAAAATAGAGAAGGAGATTGTCTATGTTATTTGATACTCACGTTCATCTAAATGCTGATCAATATAAAGAAGACCTAGAAGAAGTGATAGAGCGGGCCTTAGATGAAGGTGTAAAAAATATGGTTGTGGTTGGTTTTGATAGGTCAACCATTAACAAAGCGATTGAATTGGTTGAAACCCACTCATTCCTTTATGCTGCCATTGGATGGCATCCAGTAGATGCGATAGATATGACAGATGAAGATCTAACTTGGATTGAAAAGCTTTCTGCTCATCCCAAAGTAGTTGCACTAGGGGAAATGGGACTTGATTATTATTGGGATAAGTCTCCAAAAGAGATCCAAATAGAGGTTTTTCGCAAACAAATTCGCTTAGCTCGTAAAGTGAAGCTGCCGATTATCATTCATAACCGCGAGGCCACTCAGGATATTCTTGATGTTCTGAAGGAAGAAAAGGCTTCTGAGGTTGGTGGAATTATGCATTGTTTTACTGGCAGCCTTGAAGTAGCCAATGAATGTATAGACATGAATTTCTATATTTCCTTTGGTGGACCCGTAACGTTTAAGAATGCTAAAAAAACGAAGGAAGTTGCGAGAGAAATTCCGTTAGATCGATTGTTGATTGAGACGGATTGTCCCTACCTAACACCACATCCATTTCGTGGAAAAAGGAATGAACCAAGCTATGTGTCTTTAGTAGCTAAGGAACTGGCAGAGTTAAAAGGAATTTCATATGAAGAGCTTGTCCATAAAACATACGACAATGCTCGTCAAATATTTGGTCTACTCTAGTAAAAAAACTTGTCGAAACAAAACAAACCTTGTCCTATTGTAAACGATCCAAATAAGTTCTACAAAACTCTATCTTTTCATAGGATAAACTTGTCGACAAGTCTTCCTTTCTATTTTAGGATGAGTTGCTATAATAGGGCTTACAGTCTCAGGCGGGGGGCTAGTTTGACAAATACACTTTAACTCCTTATAATTTCTCAGGGAGAGAAGGAGGCGTTTTTCATCGGGATTAACAACATGAAAAAGCAGTTTTCTGAATCTATGACGACAAAAAAACTTGTTATGATTGTTAGTAGTTTCCTAGTTTTTGCAGGGCTTATAGGCTATGGAGCTTATGAGTGGACGAAGCAATCGGTTACCCTGACATTAAATGGTGAGGAAACAGCCGTTAAAACGCATGCAAATACAGTTGCAGATGTTTTAGCAGAACAAGCAATCGAGTTAAGGGAAGAAGATTATATCGAACCAAGCTTAGAATCCGTCATAAAAAATGATACAAAAATCATTTGGAAAGCTGCTGTTCCAGTCGATCTAGTCATAAATAAAGAATCAACCAAGATATGGACGACAACGGAATCAGTGCAAGACTTATTAGAAGCACAAGCAATCAATGTAACAGAACATGATAAAGTAGAGCCAGGACTCAATGCTTCAATCAAGGCACAGATGAAGATAATAGTTGAAAGCGCATTTCAACTAACCTTAAATGTCGGCGGAGAAGAAAAGCAGATATGGACGACTTCGACTACTGTCGCTGACCTTTTAGAACAGCAAAAAGTAACACTAAATGATTTAGACCGTATTGAACCAGGCACAGAAGCACTGGTTCAAGCAGACTCTACCGTTTCCGTAACGAGAGTTGAAAAGGTCACCGATGTAGTGGAAGAATCCGTAGATTATGCTGTTGTTACAAAGAAAGACTCTAATTTGACAAAAGGAACACAAAAGGTACTTGATCAAGGACTAAATGGTAAAATTGCAAAGCATTTTGAAGTAATCATTGAAAATGGTAAAGAAGTATCGAGAGAATTAATTAAGACAGAGACAGTAGCAGAGAGTAAGGACCGTGTTGTAGCCGTTGGAACAAAAGTGGTTCAACAGCCTCAGGTTTCTAGAGGTAGTGGTGAAGTCGCGAATGAATTCTATGTTAGTTCAACAGCTTTCACCGCATTTTGCAATGGTTGTTCAGGAGTTACGAAAACGGGTATCAACTTAAAGTCTAACCCAAATGTTAAAGTAATTGCTGTAGATCCAAGTGTTATTCCTTTAGGTACAAAGGTATATGTTGAAGGATACGGTTACGCAATTGCTGGGGACACTGGGTCTGCTATTAGAGGCCATAAGATTGATGTCTTCTTTCCTACAACAACTGAAGCTTTTAGATGGGGAAATAAAAGGGTTAAAATCAAGATATTAAAATAAATATGGTACCTTCTACAGGGGATTATGTTCCCCTGTTTTTTTTCGTTTTTACGCTATAATAGAAAGGGATACAAAAAAGATATAGTTTTTAGGAAATGTATTATCTACTACATAAGACGTAACAATACGAATAAAGGTTTCAAGCTTCGGAGGAAAAAATGAAAATAAAAGAAATTATTGTGGTTGAAGGTAAAGACGACACAACGGCCATTCAAAGAGCAGTAGATGCTGATACAATTGAAACAAACGGTTCAGCCATTAATGAGGTCACCTTACAGAAAATAAGGCTAGCACAAGAAACCAGAGGAGTCATTATTTTTACAGATCCAGATTATCCGGGTGAAAAAATAAGGAAAATTGTCGCACAGAATGTTCCGGGCTGCAAGCATGCATTTATTCGCAAGCAGGATGCTTTAGATAAAAAAAATAAAAAGGTAGGAGTTGAACACGCAAGAATTGATGTAATTAGGGCTGCTCTTTTAGAGGTTCAGCAAGAAATGATCGAAATTAAGGAAGAGATTGGTTGGGACGAATTGATCTATTTAGGACTAATTGCGGGTGAAAAAGCAAAAAGTCGAAGAGAAAAGCTAGGTATCTTGCTAAAGATTGGTTATACAAATGGAAAACAGCTCTACAAACGCTTAATGATGTTTCAAATCCCTAGAGAACAATTTGAGCAAGCAATAAAACAAGTGCTTCAGGAGGAAATTAAGTGATAAAAGATATAGCAACCCCCACTCGAACAAAAGAAATAATGAAGAAATATGGGTTTTCCTTTAAGAAAAGTCTAGGGCAAAACTTCATCATTGATACGAATATATTAAATAACATAGTTGATATTGCAGAACTCAATGATGAAAGAGGCGCAATTGAAATTGGACCTGGAATAGGTGCTCTTACAGAGCAGTTAGCAAAAAGAGCAAAGAAGGTAGTGGCATTTGAAATTGATCAACGTTTATTACCTATATTAGAAGATACATTATCTCCCTATCCAAATGTAAAAATCATTCACGAGGATGTTCTTAAAGCTAATGTGAAAGATGTGATACAAACTGAATTCGAAGAGATAAAGGACATCATGGTTGTGGCAAACCTCCCATACTATGTGACAACACCAATCCTAATGAAACTTTTAGAAGAGAGATTGCCTCTAAAAGGTATTGTGGTCATGCTTCAAAAGGAAGTGGCAGATAGAATGACAGCAGCCCCCAACTCGAAGGCCTACGGGTCACTCTCGATTGCTGTTCAATATTATACAGAAGCTAGAACTGTTCTTACCGTGCCCAGGACAGTATTCATCCCTCAGCCTAACGTGGACTCAGCTGTAATTCGTTTAATGCGACGCGAGCATCCAGCGGTCTCTGTGGAAGATGAAGATTTCTTCTTCACAGTTGTTCGAGGAAGCTTTGCTCAAAGGAGGAAGACGATTCTAAATAATCTAATCCACAGTCTACCTCAATGGTTTTCTAAAGACCAAATTATTGAAGCCCTTGGAGAAGTGAATATTGCTCCTGAGCGAAGAGGAGAATCACTTTCCATTGAAGATTTCGGTCGTCTCAGCAATGCTTTATATAGTCGTAAAATTTAAATCATAAGCTTACCTGACAAAGACCTGGCATGATGCTGGGTCTTTTGTTTTTTAAGAAAACAAACCTTACGTATGCACTTTATTTATAATATCCCATAGGCTATGGAGAGGATTAATTATGCTTTTAGTGAATCCCCATAACATATGGGAGGGAGAATAATGATCGTAGATGTAGGGGCAAGGGTGGCGCGGTTGTCATATAATTGCGACGTGTTATTTAGAGTCATTGAGATAAAGGATGAGCTCAACAAAGGAAAAAAGGCAGTCTTATACGGTGAGGACTTTAGACTAATTGCGGATGCTCCATTCTCAGATCTAAAGCTGTTAGATGATGACGAGCGAAAGCAATATCATAATATTGAGAAAGAAAAGCAGGATAACTCCTTTACTTTATTTAAGCAAGATTATCATTTAATAAGGGAAAAGAATGAATATGAAGCTACTAGCGGCTATAGTGCAACTAATGATTTCTTCCAAATGCCTGGAAAGGTTCTTCACTTAGATGGTGATCACACATACTTAAAAAAGTGCTTAGCCTTATATGAGAAAATTGGAGTTCCTGTATATGGTGTTCACTGTAGTGAAGTAGAGATGCCTGAGCGGATTGTTTCGTTATTAGAACAAATTAGACCAGATATTCTCGTCATAACAGGGCATGATGCCTATTCAAAATCAAAAGGTAAAGTCAATGATTTAAAGGCGTACCGTCATTCAAGGGATTTTGTCCAAACCGTTATAGAGGCAAGAAAAAAGGTTCCACACTTAGATCAGCTTGTTATTTTTGCTGGAGCTTGTCAATCTCACTTCGAGTCGTTGATACGGGCAGGAGCAAACTTTGCAAGTTCACCATCAAGAGTCAATATCCATGCACTCGACCCGGTTTATATCGTAGCAAAGATTAGTTTCACTCCATTTATGGATCGTATTAACGTTTGGGACGTTGTACGAAATACATTAACAGGAGACAAGGGGCTTGGTGGTATTGAGACTAGAGGAGTTTTACGAACGGGAATGCCATTTAAACAACATGACGAATGAATTATACTCTAATGATACATGCATTAGGGTTTTTTTGATTTGGGCAAAAAATAAAAATCGACGAATTTATGCATAGATCTGTCGGATATAGACAAAATACTTACGTTAGATTAAAAATTTGTTGAATTTTAGTAATTGACAACGCTTCTTATTCATTGTTATAATTTATCGTTTGTTTGACTTTCGGTCTGGTTTATGCTACTATTATTAACATAGCGAGGTGGAGTGACATGGGTAAAACATTGTTGGAAATAAAACAAGCTCTTGACGGTAACTTAGGTAGACGTTTAACTCTTCGGGCAAATGGTGGGCGTAGAAAGACAATCGAACGTTCAGGTGTACTTGCCGAAACCTATCCAGCTGTTTTTGTCATCGAACTAGACCAAGATGAGAATTCCTTTGAACGTGTTTCATACAGCTATGCAGATGTACTAACAGAAACGGTAGAATTAACCTTTTTTGATGATAAAACCATTGGAAGCATTGCACTTTCAGTTCAATAATTTCAACTGGATAAATTAGGAACAATAATTTAAACAGCTCCTTTCCAATACTAGTGATGTCGTAGTATTGGAAAGGAGCTGTTTTTCGTATGAGTAGACGTAGAGGAGTTATGTCTGAGCATTTTAAAGACGAACTTGCCAAGGAGCTAGGATTTTATGATATAGTCCAGCAAACTGGTTGGGGAGGAATAACTTCAAAAGAGGCTGGCAGCATGGTAAAACGTGCAGTCGAAATGGCACAAAATCAACTACTACAAAAACAACATAACCAATCATAAGCTACGACAGACGCCTCAAGGAGAACCGAGGCGTCTTTTTTGTATTTTACATGGTTTTTTCAATAGTTTATTAATAAGCTCCGGTCCTAGCTAGAAGAAATTTATACAACTTAGTGCTATTTTAGATCTGATTTCACTGCTTTTCCATCGTCTATGTTTATAATAGGCTTGTTTTAACCATACTTTTGTTAAAAGTTGACTTAGTGTTAGTTATTCGTCAGATGTTTTATGGTACAATATCGGAATAAATGGAAGTTCGTAAAGTAGGTGATAGTTTGAGAATCCTAGTTAAGGCACCAGCCAAAATAAACCTTTCCTTAGATGTCCTCCGTAAAAGAGAGGATGGATATCACGAAGTGGAAATGGTCATGACCACAATCGACTTAGCTGATAGGGTTGAGCTTGCTCTTTTAGATTCAAATCAAATAAAAATAAGCTCACACAACCGGTTTGTTCCTGATGACAACCGGAATTTAGCCTATCAAGCAGCAAATGTGTTGAAGGAGCGATTTAATGTTTCTAAAGGTGTTGCCATCACCATCGCAAAAACCATTCCAGTAGCTGCTGGTCTAGCGGGTGGTAGTAGTGACGCAGCTGCAACGTTAAGAGGACTTAATAAACTTTGGGGATTGAACCTAAGCTTAGATGAGCTAGCTGAGATTGGCTCTGAAATTGGTTCAGATGTTTCCTTCTGTGTTTATGGTGGGACAGCCTTAGCTACAGGTCGAGGAGAAAGGATCCATCATATTGAGCCCCCTCCTCATTGCTGGGTCGTCCTAGCCAAGCCGACTATTGGTGTTTCGACAGGTGAAGTATACGGGCAGCTTGATCTTTCAAGTGTACGTCATCCGAATGTTGGTGGGATGGTGCAAGCGATTACTAATAAAGATTATGATGGGATTTGTCAGTTGATGGGAAATGTTTTAGAAGATGTGACATTAAAACTTCATCCAGAAGTTGCTCAAATAAAGGATCAAATGAAAAAGTTTGGAGCAGATGCTGTTTTAATGAGTGGAAGTGGACCCACTGTATTTGGTCTTGTTCATCATGACTCAAGATTGCAACGTGTTTACAATGGTTTAAGGGGATTTTGTGACCAAGTATATGCGGTAAGAATGCTTGGAGACATAAACCATCTTGATTAAATCCGTATATAAATGTTATATTATCTTATAATATTCGGATTTAAGGTGGTGAGGCCATGATGAAAATTAAGCGGAGCGGAAGACTTATAGATATGACCTATTATTTGATACAGCATCCCAATGAGTTAATTCCACTTACATATTTTGCAGAACGATACCAATCGGCAAAATCCTCTATAAGTGAGGACTTAGGTATTATTAAACAAACCTTTGAAGAATCAGGTGTAGGTTCTCTTTCAACGGTAGCCGGAGCAGCAGGTGGCGTTAAATTTATCCCTAGCCTATCAAAAATAGAAGCCACTTTGTTTATAGATGAGTTGTGCGAGATTTTTGAGAAGCCGGACCGTCTCTTACCAGGTGGATACTTATATTTAACAGACATTTTAGGGAACCCAGCACTTGTACAAAAAATTGGTCTTATGTTCGCCTCTTTGTTTGCTAATAAAAAAGTAGATGTTGTGATGACAGTGGAGACAAAAGGCATTCCTTTAGCGTATGCAGTAGCCAATTATCTACATGTTCCTGTCGTGATCGTAAGAAGTGACAGCAAAGTAACAGAAGGTTCAACGGTGAGTATTAATTATGTATCAGGCTCCTCCAAGAGAATCCAAACGATGTTACTAGCAAGAAAAAGTCTAAAAATAGGGTCTAACGTCCTTATTATTGATGATTTTATGAAAGCAGGCGGAACCATTAATGGCATGGTCAGTTTACTTGAAGAATTTCAGGCAAAGGTTGCTGGAATAGGAGTCATGGTTGAGTCAGAGGATTTAGACGAGAGATTGGTAGATGATTATTATTCACTTGTTCAACTATCTGAAGTTAATATGAAAGAAAAAGCCATAAAAGTAGTAGCAGGGAATTTTATTACTCATTATGATCGTGTTGTACCAAATCTTGGAGGTGAGTGGAATGAAGGTAGTTCAAACGAATAATGCTCCTCAAGCAATAGGACCGTATTCACAGGGAATTATTATCAACAATATGTTTTATAGCTCAGGCCAAATACCATTAACAGCTGAGGGCGGATTGATCACGGGAGACATCCATGAACAGACTCATCAAGTCTTTAAAAATCTAAAGGCAGTTTTAGAAGAAGCAGGCGCTGAATACAAAACGGTTGTAAAAACAACGGTCTTCCTAAAGGACATGAATGACTTTGTTTCCTTTAATGAAGTGTATAGTGAATACTTTTCAGAACATAAACCTGCGAGATCATGTGTGGAAGTAGCTAGACTGCCAAAGGACGTAAAAGTAGAAATTGAAGTAATCGCTTGGACAAAATAAATCTAGAAAGTCTACCCTCAAATGCGAAGGTAGGCTTTTTTTTTTGGGAAACTCATAAGGAATTAGAACTATTTCACAAACGGGACTATAGTGTGCGCATTTTTAATGATTATTTAAAAAATATTTTTATAATTAGCAGGAAAACGGAAAATTCTGTTGAATTAGTTTAACTAAGATTTATCATGGTAAAAGGTGGTGAACAAGAATGGAAGTTACAGACGTAAGATTACGCCGCGTGAATACCGAAGGACGTATGCGAGCAATCGCATCAATTACATTTAATCATGAATTCGTCGTTCATGATATTAGAGTTATTGACGGAAACAATGGTTTGTTTGTTGCAATGCCAAGCAAGCGCACTCCTGATGGGGAGTTTCGTGATATCGCTCACCCAATTAATTCATCCACTCGCGGAAAAATCCAGGATGCCGTATTAGCAGAGTATCATCGTGTAGGTGAACTTGAGATTGAGCTAGAAGTTGAACTTGAAGAAGCGGGAGCATCTTAAGTTCTTTTAGAGAGTCTTTGTCCTTTAGACAAGGCTCTTTTTTATGCCCTAAACTAGTAAGAAAGGCCCTACTTAGAGGTCTTGTTGGTCTTATACATAAACTCGCCAAATATTACCTATTATATGTCTAAAATACGTCAATTATTGTCTGAACAATTCTTACTTATTATGTTTCCTTGAAATAGAACCTTTTTTAAGATATATTCGTAGTGGATAATCAGGTTCACATTCAGCTTTATTTGATTTATTTTAACAAATTTTCTGAAGGTAAAAATATGAATTTGGGGGTTACTATGACGAATCGGTATGCCATTGTTCTAGCAGCAGGTCAAGGAACTCGTATGAAATCAAAGCTCTACAAAGTGCTTCATCCAGTATGTGGAAAACCAATGGTAGAGCATGTCATAGATCAAGTTTCTACACTAGGATTACATAAAATTGTTACCGTCATCGGATTTGGAGCTGACCTTGTTCAGTCCCTCATCGGAGAGAGAAGTCAGTATTCTCTTCAGGAGGAACAATTGGGTACTGCACACGCCGTCATGCAGGCAAGCTCTTTACTTGAGGGTGAAAAAGGTACCACTCTTATTATCTGCGGGGACACTCCTTTAATTAGAGCTGAAACAATGGAAGCTCTCCTCATGCATCACGAGAAATTAGGTGCTAAGGCAAGTATCCTAACTGCTTATGCTAAGGATCCAACGGGATATGGTCGAATTATTCGTGAGTCGAACGGAGACGTTTTAAGAATTGTTGAGCATAAGGATGCAACCGATGAAGAGAGAATGGTTCAAGAAATAAACACGGGAACCTACTGCTTTGATAATGAATCCCTTTTCCAAGCATTAAAACAGGTTTCAAATGAAAATGTACAAGGCGAATACTACCTACCAGATGTTATTGAAATATTAAAGAATGCAGGTGACACGGTCTCAGCCTATCAAACGGAGCAGTTTGAAGAGACACTAGGAGTCAATGACCGTGTTGCCTTATCACAGGCCGAGGCCTTTATGAAAGATCGAGTTAATCGTAAGCATATGGTCAATGGTGTAACAATTATTGATCCGTCTAACACGTATATTTCAGCTGATACAATGATTGGTGCAGATACTGTCATTTATCCTGGAACGATGATTACAGGGAAGTCCATAATAGGATCAGATTCAATCCTTGGTCCAAATACGGAGATAAGGGATTGTCAAATTGGAAACAATACAATCATTAGGCAATCTGTTGCTCATAATAGTTCAATTGGAGACCATGTCGCGATTGGTCCATTCGCCCACATCCGTCCCGAATCAGAAATTATGGATAATGTGAAGATAGGGAACTTTGTAGAAGTGAAGAAAGCTGTATTTGGCAAGGGAAGTAAAGCGTCCCACCTTAGCTATATTGGGGATGCATTAATTGGATCTGATGTTAATTTAGGATGCGGATCTATTACAGTCAACTATGATGGAAAAAAGAAATATTTAACCACGATTGAAGACGGAGCATTTATTGGATGTAATTCAAACTTAATTGCTCCTGTAACTGTAGGGAAAAATGCATATGTAGCTGCTGGATCAACAATTAATAAAGATATTCCTGGCGGGTCTTTAGCGATAGCGAGAGCAAGACAAGTAAATAAAGAGAACTATGCGAGTCGTTTAACAAGCAAAGAATAACCTATGTGGAGGGGTTCAAAGACTCATGTCTAAATATTCCGATTCAAGTTTAAAACTATTTACATTAAATTCTAATCCAAAGCTTGCTTCAGAGATCGCAAATGTCATTGGAGTGGAGTTGGGTAAATGTTCAGTTTCTAGGTTCAGTGATGGAGAAATTCAAATCAATATTGAAGAAAGTATCCGTGGCTGTGATGTGTATGTTGTTCAATCAACGAGTGCACCAGTAAATGAGCATATTATGGAACTTTTAATCATGATTGATGCCTTGAAAAGAGCTTCTGCCAATACAATTAATATCGTTATGCCTTACTATGGATATGCTAGGCAAGACCGAAAAGCAAGATCGCGTGAACCAATCACAGCTAAGCTTGTAGCCAATCTACTTGAAACAGCAGGAGCAAGTCGTGTGATTACATTAGATTTGCATGCTCCACAAATTCAAGGCTTCTTTGATATTCCAATCGACCACTTAATGGGAGTACCTATTTTGGCTGATTATTTCGAAGGGAAAAATCTAAATGATATCGTTATTGTGTCTCCAGATCATGGTGGAGTAACACGTGCTAGAAAAATGGCGGACCGATTAAAAGCCCCAATTGCTATTATTGATAAAAGACGTCCAAAGCCTAACGTTGCTGAAGTGATGAATATTGTCGGCAATATCGAAGGTAAAACGGCTATTTTAATTGATGATATTATTGATACGGCTGGAACTATCACATTGGCAGCAAATGCATTAATTGAAAATGGTGCAAGGGAGGTTTATGCATGCTGCACACACCCTGTTCTTTCTGGACCAGCAATTGAGCGTATTCACAATTCAAAGATAAAAGAATTAGTTGTAACGAACTCTATTGTTTTGAGTGATGAGAAAAAGGTAGAAAAGGTAACGGAGCTGTCTGTTGCTCCTTTAATTGGAGAAGCCATTATTCGTGTGCATGAAAAGCAATCTATAAGCATGTTGTTTGACTAAAAAAATTATTAGATGAATAAATTGTTTAGATTTTCTTCTATTGGGTAAAGGTAAATAGGGCAACCTATATTATCTTTATCAAATGGAGGAATTTTTTTATGGCTACAATGACACTAAAAATGGAAGAAAGAACGAATCTAAAGCATTCCGAGAACCGAATTCTTAGACAAAATGGTAGTTTTCCAGCTGTGGTTTACGGAAAGAAAAAGGAAAGTAAACCTGTTGCTATTAATAGTGTTGATTTTAGAAAGGCAATCAAAGAGGTAGGACGAAATGGAATTTTAACTTTGTCTGGAAATGGAGAAAATCTTCAGGTTATGCTTCACGATCTACAAACTGATCCTCTAAAATCTGAAATTATTCATGCTGACTTCTATGTAGTGGACATGTTATCAGAAGTTAGTGTCGAGGTAGTTCTCCATTTAGTAGGTGAATCAATTGGTGTGAAGTCAGGTGGAGTTCTTCAACAAGCAGCTCACCAACTGAGCATAACTGCACTCCCTGGTGATATTCCATCTGTTATTGAGGTAGACATAACGAATCTCAATGTTAATGAAAACATTCAGGTTAGCGATATCAAGGCAAATGCAAAATACGAAATTAATCATGATGATGATCAAGTCATTGCATCTGTTCTTCCACCTAAGCAAGAGGACACAGTTGAAGCAGGCGAAACTCAAAGCGGACAAGTTACAAATGAAGGTACAGCTGGTGACAAAAAAGAGAAATAAAGTGAGTGTGTAAAAACTAGAGAAACAACGTAACCTCGAGAAAGGTTGCGTTTTTTCTTTGTGTTCCCAACTGAAGAGTTTCAAAATATAAATAAAAAGGGTAAAATGAAGTATATGTTAGGTAACCTATCATTTTTAATTTGACTAATAACGGATCGATGCTTTTGGAGGTACATAATGAAACTAATAATCGGACTGGGTAACCCTGGCAGACAGTATGCACAAACTAGACATAATGTCGGGTTTATTGCCGTGGATGAGCTTGCTCATCGCCATACCATATCTCTTGATAAAGAAAAATTTAAAGGACTTTTTGGAACGGGCGTCATTCATAATGAAAAAGTAGTCCTATTAAAACCATTAACGTATATGAACCTTTCTGGTGAATCTGTACGTTCACTAATGGATTACTACCAGATCAGCATAGATGATATTATTGTTATTTATGATGACTTGGATTTGCCTGTAGGAAAGATACGTCTTCGGACAAAGGGTAGTGCTGGCGGTCACAATGGAATGAAATCGATTATTCAGCACACAGGGACACAGGAATTTAAGAGAATCCGAATTGGGGTAGACCGTCCGCAAAACGGGATGAAAGTTCCAGATTATGTGTTAGGAAAATTTTCACCTGAAGAAATTCCAGATGTAGTAGATTCGATTAAAGCGTCGGCCGATGCCTGTGAAAAATGGACAAATCACACGTTTCTTGATGTGATGAATCTTTTCAACCGATCCTAAGGTACCAGTCCTTGCTTTTCGCTTATCACAATGAGTGAAGTTTTACGAAATCGGTATTTTCGCCTATCATATACATACAATATTGAATAAGAAACTCCCATAGCGTTCATAATAATGGTAAAGGAATGCTAGGAGGTACATGATGTCCATTCACTATTTATGCCGCCATTGTGGGGTAAACGTTGGAATAATTGATAGAAAGTCGGTATTCAGTGAACAACTCGGCTTCCATCAATTAGATAATGAAGAGCGTGTCGATATGATATCTTATCAGGATAATGGAGATATACAAGTGAAGACAATATGCGAAGATTGCCATGAAGCATTAAATAGAAATCCTCATTTTCATGAAAACCAGACATTTATACAGTAAGCTTTGGATTATGTGCCAAGGCGTTTTTCTGTTTGGATTAAATTTTTCACTGATTGAGATATACGAAATAATGAGAGGAGGGGACTCATATTGCAAGGTTTAAAGGACCTCTTTATGAACAATGAAGAAGTAAAAGTAATTATAAATGGCTTAGATGGTAAATTAAGAGAGCAGTTGGTAGCTGGTTTATCAGGCTCAGCAAGAACAGTGCTAATCTCCTCTATCTATTCAACCTTACAAAGGCCGCAGCTCGTGGTGACTCACAACCTCTTCCACGCCCAGAAGCTTTATGATGATTTAATTGAACTTATTCCTGAAGACGAAGTGTTTTTATATCCAGTTAATGAACTAATATCTTCTGAGATAGGAATTGCTAGTCCTGAGTTAAAGAGTCAAAGAATCGAAGTATTGAATTATTGGAGTCAGTTTAACAAGGGAGTTATGATAGTTCCAGTCGCTGGCTTAAGAAGACTCATTCCGAGTAGAGACAAATGGAAAAGTGTACAGCAACTTATCCAGGTAGGTGATGATCTATCGATTGATGAGTTAACTTCTCAATTAGTTAAACTGGGGTATGAGAGGGGTTCGATGGTATCCACTCCTGGGGAATTTAGCATTCGTGGAGGAATTATTGATATATATCCTCTCACGGAGGAGTTACCAGTTAGAATTGAACTATTTGATACAGAGGTTGATTCTATTCGTACCTTTGAAATAGAAACGCAAAGATCAAAAGATAAGCTGGACTCAATTATATTTGGCCCTGCAACAGAAATGCTTTTTGATGATGATGAGTTAGAACGTGGTAGCAAAAAGCTTGAACAAGGGTTAGGGCAATCCTTAAAAAAACTAAAAGACGATAAAGTCAAAAAGTTGCTCGCTGAAAATATTTCCCATGAATTAGAGCAAGTGAAAAACGGACAGGTACTTCAGCAGATGTTTAAGTATCTATCAATATTCTATGAAAATCCTGCTAGTTTACTAGATTATTTGCCTCAAGACGGGATTGTAATCATAGACGAGATTAGCCGTGTCCAAGAAATGTCTGAAACATTAGAAAAAGAGGAATTAGAATGGTATACCTCTCTACTAGCAGATGGTGAAATTATTCATGATGTCCAATTTTCTCATTCTTTTAATACAATTTTATACCGAGCACAAAAAGCCGTGATTTATATGTCTTTATTTTTACGACATGTGCCACATACGAATCCACAAAACATCGTGAATATGTCATGCAAATCAATGCAATCCTTTCATGGTCAAATGAATGTATTAACCGCAGAATTAGATCGATGGAAAAAATCCCAGTATGCAGTAGTTTTCCTTGGTGCAACAGAGGAGAGGGTCAAAAAACTAGAGCATGTATTAGAGGACTATGAAATCGATGCAGTCAAAATTAATAAAAACGATCCTCTTGTAAGGGGCAGAATTCAAATCATGCAAGGCAATCTAAAAGATGGCTTTGAGTTTCCGATGCAAAAGGTAGCGGTAATCACAGAAGAGGAATTGTTCAAAAGGCAGGCCCCAAAGCGTACCCAAAAAAAGCAGAAGCTCTCAAATGCAGAGCGAATAAAGAATTATTCTGAATTAAAATTAGGGGATTATGTGGTTCATATCAACCACGGTATCGGAAAATATCTAGGCATTGAGACGCTCGAGATTAACGGTGTTCACAAGGATTATATTCATATTAAATATCTGGGCAATGACAAGTTATATGTGCCAATTGATCAATTTGACCAAGTGCAAAAATATGTAGCCTCTGAAGGTAAGGAACCAAAGGTTTATAAATTAGGTGGTACCGACTGGAAGAAGGTTAAAACGAAGGTAGAGTCCTCTGTACAAGATATCGCGGACGACCTAATCAAACTATATGCGGAACGAGAGGCAAGTAGAGGACATGCCTTCTCAAAGGATGGTATCGAGCAACATGAATTTGAAACGTCCTTTCCTTATCAAGAAACAGAAGATCAATTACGTTCAATTGAGGAAATTAAGCAAGATATGGAGCGGGAAAGACCGATGGACCGACTCCTGTGCGGAGATGTTGGTTATGGAAAAACGGAAGTGGCCATTCGTGCTGCTTTTAAAGCGATTATGGACGGAAAACAAGTTGCTTTCCTTGTTCCGACGACTATTCTAGCTCAGCAACATTACGAGACCATTAAAGAACGTTTTCAAGATCATCCAATTGAAATTGGGTTATTAAATCGTTTCAGAGGGAAAAAGCAGCAAACCGAAACCATTAAAGGCCTTAAACAGGGAACGATTGATATCGTAATAGGAACCCATCGTCTCCTATCTAAGGATATTCAGTACAAGGACATCGGACTACTTATTATTGATGAAGAGCAACGATTTGGTGTAACGCATAAAGAAAAGATTAAACAATTTAAAACGAATGTTGATGTATTAACATTGACAGCAACTCCAATCCCAAGAACTCTTCACATGTCAATGCTTGGGGTCCGGGATCTATCGGTAATCGAAACACCACCTGAAAACCGCTTCCCTGTGCAAACATATGTAATGGAGTATAATGGTGCTCTTACAAGAGAAGCGATTGAGCGTGAGCTTGCAAGGGGTGGTCAAGTTTACTTTCTCTACAATCGAGTAGAGGATATTGAACGAAAAGTGGGAGAAATCTCAATGCTTGTTCCAGAGGCTAAAGTCATTTCTGCCCATGGGAAAATGAATGAGAATGAATTAGAGTCTGTTATGCTTACTTTTCTCGAGGGAGAAGCTGATGTTTTAGTAAGCACGACCATTATTGAAACAGGTGTGGATATACCAAATGTTAATACATTGATTGTTCATGAAGCAGATAAGATGGGTCTGTCTCAGCTCTATCAGCTTCGAGGTCGAGTAGGCAGGTCTAATCGGGTTGCCTATGCTTATTTCACCTACAGACGAGATAAGGTGCTAACAGAAGTAGCTGAAAAAAGATTACAGTCCATTAAAGAATTCACAGAGCTAGGGTCAGGATTTAAGATTGCGATGAGGGATTTATCGATACGCGGAGCTGGAAACTTACTGGGTGCTCAGCAACATGGATTTATTGATTCTGTTGGTTTTGATCTTTATTCCCAGATGCTTCAGGATGCTGTTGAAGCAAAACGAGGTACAAGAAAAGAGAGTAAGGTAGCAAAAGTTGAAATTGACGTTGACCTTGATGCCTATTTACCGGAAGTGTATATAAAAGATGGAAGGCAAAAGATAGAGATATACAAACGGTTTAAGGGGATTTCTTCAAAGGAAGAGTTAATAGAGCTACAAGAAGAGATGATCGACAGGTATGGGGACTATCCACTTGAAGTAGATTACTTACTCAAACTATCTGAACTAAAGATATTAGCTATTTTGGCCAAGGTAGAATCGATTAAGCAAGTAAAGAATGAGATCATTATGGTATTAAATGAAGCAGATAGCCGAGTCATCGATTCTGGTAAACTTTTTGTTCAGGCAAACAAAATTGCTCCTTATATTAATTTTGGTATGGATAATAATAAAATCAAACTAATTATTGACACAAAAGGCCTCTCAGCAGATCAATGGTTTACAACAGCGGGTAAGATATTGTCAAAAATACCAGCTTTGTTTAAGAAGGAATCAGTACCTAGTTAAAGAGATTTTTCTTAAAATAAGCACGAATTAGTAACTTATTCCAATCGAGATATTTTTAAGAGTGCTTACGTATAGAACTCATTATGTGTAGGATACTAATCTCAACAAAAGGTGATTTATACAAAAATGGTAATAACAACTCAGTCACCAAGAATTATCCATCATCATATGAAAGTGAGGCATCTTAAGATGAAAGCAACTGGAATAGTTCGTCGAATTGATGATTTAGGTCGTGTGGTCATTCCGAAAGAAATAAGAAGAACACTTCGAATTCGTGAGGGAGATCCACTTGAAATCTTTGTTGATCGTGATGGTGAAGTCATTTTAAAGAAATACTCTCCTATAAGTGAGCTAGGTGATTTCGCAAGAGAATACGCAGATGCATTATTCGATAGCTTAGGACATACCATTTTAATTTGTGATCGAGATGTATTCATAGCATGTTCGGGAGGTTCAAAAAAGGAATACTTAAATAAAAATATTAGTGAGATTCTTGAAAAATCAATGGAAGATAGAAGCCCAGTAATTGAGACAACAGAAAAACAAGTGGCGATTGTGGAAGGAATCGAAGAAACCATTGCTTCTTACACAATCGGGCCTATCATAGCCAACGGAGATCCTATTGGAGCTGTGGTTATCCTTTCGAAAGAAAAAACAGTAGGCGAAGTTGAGCAAAAAGCAGTTGAAACAGCCGCAGGGTTCTTAGCAAGGCAAATGGAGTCATAACGTACTGAAATGGGACAGCAAAAGCTGTCCCATTGCTATTTTATAAAGCCCAAAGTACGTTGCTAATCAAAAGCGTCCCAGCTTTCCAAGTGTGTTATAATATTTGCGCAACTTACAATGAAAGGAAGCTAAGGGAATGCAGGTCTTTAACTCAAGAAAACAAACCTTTTTGCATGGTACTCTTCTACTAACAATAGCGGGTCTACTGTCAAAAATCCTTAGTGCAATGTACCGAATACCTTATCAAAATATTGCGGGAGATGTAGGCTTCTTTATATATCAGCAAGTTTATCCATTTTACGGTATTGCACTTGCACTCTCTTTGTATGGTTTTCCGGTAGTTATATCAAAAATGATTTCAGAAGTTAGAGAAGATTCAAAGGCTAGTGAACGTAGGATTCTCACATTTAGCTTGTGCACACTTCTAGTGTTCGGCTTACTTCTATTCAGTATCCTATATGGATTTTCAACAAGGATTGCTACATGGATGGGTGATCCATTGCTTAACTTGCCGATCAAGATGGTTTCTTTTAGTTTTTTACTTTTACCGTTATTGGCTGTATCAAGAGGGAAATTTCAAGGGCATGAAAACATGGTTCCTACTGCATTATCACAGATTGTAGAACAATTTATTCGTGTAGCAACTATTTTGCTTTTAACTTATTATCTTGTCTCTGAAGGATTTAATTATTATGAGGTTGGAGCAGGTGCTGTCTTAGGGTCAATTACCGGAGGCTTTGCAGCAATTGCAGTGCTGCTTTTCTTTAGAAGTAGAGATGGAAATACTGGGACAATAATTTGGAGAGAATACATAGCTGTTTTTTCAAAACGAAGCATACGAGCATTTCCATTTAAAACATTATTAATAAGCAGTATGGCAATTTGTACAACTGGACTGATTCTTGTACTTCTACAACTAGTAGATTCATTCACGCTATATACGCTGTTACTTCAGTCAGGTCAAGGTACTAATGAGGCAATGGTAACCAAAGGGGTATATGACCGAGGTCAACCTTTATTACAGCTAGGTGTTGTATTGGCAACATCACTATCCTTATCTTTAGTGCCAACCATTGCAAAGGCAGTTTTAGAGAAAAATAATGCCCTCATCCATGAAAAATCCCGTCTAGCCTTGAAAATCAGCTTGGTAGTAGGGACAGGAGCGGTCCTTGGCCTAATCTCTATTATGAAATACACCAATTTCATGCTATTCACAGATATGGCGGGTTCTAACATACTATCTGTTCTAAGTGTGACCATTTTGTTTACATCGTTGACTCTAACATCTTCTGCTATCTTACAAGGTTTAGGATATATCCGACTTACAGCGTTCTTTGTTCTAATTGGAGTAAGTGTTAAGTGGGCTTTAAATGGTTGGTTGATTCCAGTGCATCAAACACTCGGAGCAGCTATATCTTCAGTCATAGCTGTTGGTGTGATGACTGTATTAACTGGTCTGATGCTACATAGAAAGCTTGGTTACCGCTCTATTTTTCGGTTTGAGCTCATTATCAAAACAGCACTCGCCGGGATAGGCATGTGGGGCGCCTTAAAAGGATATGAATGGGTCTATTTTAAAATATTCACGTTAGAAGATAGTCGGTTGGTCAGTTCTCTTTTTGCTTTAAGTGCTTCGCTGGTAGGGGGAATTGTCTTCCTTGGCCTCATAATCTTGCTGAGGATTTTCGATAAAAAGGAGCTATCAGGATGGAATGATATGAAGAAAGTAAAAGCAAAATGATTTAAAGGTTGAGGAGGAAAGAGTTTGAAACATACCATATTTGTGATAGGTCTTGGGGCAGGTGAGCTAGATCAGCTATCTGTGAAAATGTACAAAACCATTCAGAATTGTTCCCTTTTATATGCTAGAACAAAGGATCATCCTGTTATACGTGAATTAGAAACAGAAGGAACGAACATTGCTAGCTTTGATGAAATTTATGAAAAGCATGATCAGTTTGAACAGGTATACACAGAAATTGTTGAAATCCTATGTAAAAAAGTAGAGGAGAATGACATTTATTATGCTGTACCTGGTCATCCCCTTGTCGCAGAAAAAACGGTACAATTGCTACTAGATAAACGTATCGAAGGTGTTCAGGTTGTCATTGAAGGTGGAAACAGTTTCTTGGATCCCTTGTTTACAGCTTTAGAAATAGATCCTATTCAAGGGTTCCAAATGGTAGATGGGACAGATCTCCGAGGTGCAGAATTACAAATAAAGCAGCATATCGTTATTTGCCAAGTATATAACCAGCTAGTTGCATCAGAAGTAAAGCTAACTTTGATGCAGCGATTACCTGATAACTATGAAGTTTACATCGTGACAGCAGCTGGTACATCTAATCAGGTTGTAAAAAAGGTTCCTCTATATGAGCTAGATCACGGAATGAATTTAAACAATCTAACAACCGTATACGTTCCACCTGTCCAAGAAGAGGCCATTCTAATTCAGGAGTTTGATACTTTCCGTTCTGTTATCGCAGCATTAAGAGGTCCTAACGGTTGCCCTTGGGATAAAGAGCAGACCCACATCTCTTTAAAGCCCTATTTACTTGAAGAAGCTTACGAAGCAATAGAAGCCATCGATGAAGAAGATGACGCTCACCTTATTGAAGAGCTTGGCGATGTCCTGCTGCAGGTTATGCTTCATGCACAGATCGGAGAAGACGAAGGTTGGTTTACGATAAACGACGTTATCCGAACTGTTACAGAAAAAATGATTCGACGACATCCGCATGTTTTTGGTGATAAGACGGCTGAGAATGCCTCTGATGTCATGAAGCACTGGGATGAAATCAAGAAGCAGGAGAAAAAGGAAAAGACTGTTGAATCTATATTTGATGACATCCCCAAAAGCTTCCCTGGATTGTTAATGGCCTATAAGATACAAAAGAAAGCAGCAAAAGTTGGTTTTGATTGGGAAGAGGTCGATCCAATTTGGGATAAGATTCATGAAGAAATACAAGAGTTTCAAATGGAAATCCAACAGAATTCTACTAAAGACATAGCTTCAAAGGAGTTTGGTGACATTCTCTTTGCCTTAGTAAACTTGGGCAGGTTTTATCAAATCGATCCAGAAGTCGCGATTTCACAAACAAACCAAAAATTTATGAAGCGATTTCAATACATGGAAAATAGAATTCATGAAAAAAAGCTCAAAATAACGGACCTTTCTCTCGAAGAACTAGATTTACTTTGGGAAGAGTCTAAGAAAAAGAAATAGGAAGGAGGGTCATTTATGAGGTTGGATAAATTTTTAAAGGTATCAAGACTGATTAAACGTCGTACTTTAGCAAAAGAAGTAGCAGATCAAGGAAGAATTATGATAAATGGACTAGAGTCCAAGGCAAGTTCTAACGTGAAAATCGGTGATACGTTAATGATTAGATTTGGGCAAAAGCTTGTGACTGTTCAAATCGATTCCATTCAGGAAACATCTAAAAAGGACGAAGCAACACAACTTTACACAGTAGTAAAAGAAGAGAAAATTGCTTCAGAGGAATCTCTATAAAGAGAGCTTGTTCTAAAACCCCATTTCCCACATACACTTACTATAAAAGTCAATTTAATGAGTGGGGGATGAATGATGAGTCAATATTACGATACAGGAACGCAGAATAAAACGACGGCACCCGAACATGATGTTGTGATGAGAGGGAGAAGAATTTTAGAAATAACAGGGGTTAAACAGGTAGAAAGCTTCGATAATGAAGAGTTCTTGTTAGAAACAGTTATGGGGATATTAGCCATTCGCGGTCAAGGCTTACAAATGAAAAACCTTGATGTTGATAAAGGTGTTGTTTCAATCAAAGGGAGAATTCTGGATATTGTATATTTAGATGATAACCACGGGGAAAAGGCTAAAGGACTCTTTGGCAAGCTATTCCGATGAGTCTTACCGTTCAATTCTATACCATGCTTGCCATGTTTGGGATGGGAAGCTGGGTTGGAGCTGCGCTCGATACATATGGTCGCTTTTTAAAGCGACCTAGTCGTGCAAGGTGGTTTGTATTTATTAATGACCTCGTGTTTTGGATCGTTCAAGGACTCATTATTTTTTATACATTATTAATTGTTAATGAAGGGGAATTGCGTTTCTACGTGTTTCTGGCTATAGTATGTGGGTATGCAGCTTATCAAAGTCTACTGAAATCTGCCTACATGAGTTTTTTAGAAATTCTAACCAAGCTTGTGGTTGGGGCATATAATTTTATGGCTAAACTTACAACAGTCTTGATAATTAAACCAATTCGCTATATAATCCAAATACTACTTGTTTTTTTAATAAGCATATGGAAACTAACTCTGAATGTACTAGCTTTCTTCATCAAGGTTTTATTAACCCCGATTAAATGGCTGGGAATGTTACTTTGGAGGTTGGTTCCTAAAAAAATCAAGATGTTTTTTTACAAAATAGCAGGAATTCAAAATAAGATAAAGAATTTAAGAATAATTGTGAGAAATTGGTTGAAAAACTTCCGAGGTTAGGAGGATGTAGACGAGCATGGCCACATTTAAAAATGATAAGATTAGACAAATTCAATCAGACTATCAAAAAGTAGTTGAACAGCGTCAGAAGCTCGTTTCACACCGTCGCCGAGGATTAGCAAGACGTTTAACTGCATTTGGAATTATCCTTTCCGTTATTGGGTACTTAATGATCTCGACATTTTTATCACAAAGTGCCACATTTGAAAATAAAATGATGGAGAGAGAAAAATTACAGAGTGATCTCAAGGAAATGGAAAAAGAGCAAGGAAAGCTAGAAGAAGAAATCGTAAAATTAAATGACGATGAGTATATAGCTAAGATTGCCAGGCGTGATTATTTTTTATCAGAAGTAGATGAAATTATATTTTCCGTTCCTGAGGAATCTGAGTCTTATTGACACTATAAATTCTGTTTAGGTATAATGAAGACAATTTGATTTATGATTTATTTTAAGGAGGAGCAATTTTTTTATGTCAATTGAAGTAGGCAGCAAGGTACAAGGTAAGGTAACAGGAATTACGAATTTCGGAGCGTTTGTGGAACTGCCAGGAGGCTCAACAGGTCTAGTTCATATTAGTGAAGTGGCTGACAATTACGTTAAGGATATCAATGAACACTTAAAGGTTGGAGACGAAGTTGAGGTAAAGGTCATCAATGTTGAGAAGGATGGAAAGATTGGTCTCTCCATTAAAAAGGCAAAAGAAAGACCACCACAACCTAGTTCACCATCATCATCATCATCATCATCACGCCCAAGCTCACAACGCCCGCGCAATTCTAACCGTCAAGGCGGCGGAGGTTACCGAGACAAATTCGAGCAAGAGACGTTCGAACAAAAAATGAACCGTTTTCTAAAAGATAGTGAAGATCGTCTATCTACCCTTAAACGTGCTACTGAATCAAAACGAGGTGGACGTGGGGCAAGACGCGGTTAGTACTTGCTGTCCTTAATAATATAGATTACTAATCGAGAGCTAATTATGGTTCTCGATTTTTTTTATGAAAGCTGTATCGTGAACTTTATTGCAATTCCTCGAGTGATTCTGACAAGAACTATTTTTTCTGTTATTTTCAATTTAATTCTCGACAAATTCTTATTGACTTTCCTATGTATCGACGGTAAGATATCAATTGTGCCTGGTCACTTTTTTATCATGGCGGTGTAGCTCAGCTGGCTAGAGCGCGCCCGAATAAGCTTCTTCGAAAAGGCTTCAGAGTAACGATTGAGCCGCATCTTGCAAGAACTTCTGAGATCGGGACGTACTTGCGTAAAGTGTCACAAAAAAGTAACATATATCATTATGGCGGTGTAGCTCAGCTGGCTAGAGCGTACGGTTCATACCCGTGAGGTCGTGGGTTCGACTCCCTCCGCCGCTATAACCTAAAAAAAACTGTATCTTAATAGATACAGTTTTTTTATTTGTTCAAAAACACAAATTCGAATGAATTGTCAGAAAAAAACGTCAAAAAAATTACGTTTTGTGTCTTATTTAGTGAAAATAGTCGAACAATTTCTGTAACTTGTCTTGTTCTTTTGACAAAAAACTAGAGAATGACTAGGTATACTAACTACCAACTATAATATTCGCTAAGGGGAGATATTATGCACGAAACTGGAAGGAATGTCGCTGGGGCATTAGCAGAAGTAACGATTGTAGATCGGGTGCAGAGCTCTTTGTCACATGTGATAATAAAGTTACAACAAAAGGTAGAAAGCTTATTATTCCAAAAGGGACTACTAATTATGATAATTGGCTTTCTTTTAGGAAGAGCCATCATTCTAGAACAAATTATGCCGTTTACTTTGCCGTTTTTTGCTGCTGTTTTTACGATGAAGAGGGACAAATCGATTCTTGCTATGATTACATTAGTAGCAGGAGCAGCATCAGTCGGAGTGGAGCAAGCAGGTCTTGTATTCACAGCGATTCTCCTATTTCTAGCCATCCGACTACTTGTAAATCGATTTAACTATTCCTTGGTGAAGGCATTACCTTATATTGTTTTGGGATCGGGTCTTTTTGCAAATCTCATTTTCACTTTCATGATTACTAACGAGATGAGTCTCTATAATCTAACAATGCTGTCAGTTGAAGCAGGACTAAGCTTTATACTAACCGTCATTTTCCTTCAAAGCGTCCCTCTTATAAGTCTCAAAAAAAGAAAGCAAGCCTTAAAAACAGAAGAAATTATTTCATTAATCATTCTATTAGCCTCTATTCTAACGGGTACAATTGGTTGGACCGTTTATGATATGTCGATTGAGCATATTTTCTCTAGATACTTAGTATTGATCTTTTCATTCTGTGCAGGGGCCACTATCGGATCAACGGTAGGTGTCGTGATGGGACTAATCTTAAGTCTCGCAAATGTAGCAAGCCTTGCCCAAATGAGTTTACTCGCATTTTCAGGATTACTAGGAGGTTTATTAAAAGAAGGTAGGAAGTTTGGTGTTGGTGTAGGATTGTTAATTGCTACTTTATTGATTGGTCTTTATGGAGAAAATCAAAGTGTATTATTAAATACAGTGTTTGAATCACTTGTGGCAATTTCCTTGTTTTTCTTAACACCACAATCCTTCATTTCCAAAATTGCAAGATTCATTCCAGGAACAGCAGAGCATGCGACAGAGCAACAGCAATATTTAAGGAAAATAAGAGATGTGACAGCAAATAGAGTTGAACAATTTTCCAGTGTCTTTCAAGCTTTATCAAAAAGTTTCTCTCAATATGGATTAACCGGTGAGGTAAAAGATGATGAGAGAGAACTTGATTATTTATTTAGTAATGTGACTGAAAAGACATGTCAAACCTGTTTTAAAAAGGAGCATTGCTGGTCGAAGAACTTCTCTACAACCTATGAGCATATGCATAAGATTATGCAAGAATCAGAAGAATATCCGCCACAAAGAAACAGTTCCTTTCAAAGAGAATGGGATAAATATTGTGTCAAATCTTCTAAAGTAACCGAAGCGATACAATACGAGTTAACCTATTATCAAGCTAATCAAAAACTTAAAAAACAAGTAATCGAAAGTAGACGTCTAGTTGCTGACCAATTACTCGGAGTATCACAAGTAATGGGCGACTTTGCAAAAGAGATCCAAAGAGAGCGGGAAAATCATTCAATTCAGGAAGAACAAATTCTTGATGCTCTAAGAGATTTTGGAATAGAAGTTGGTCATGCAGATATTTATAGCCTTGAACAAGGAAACGTAGATATCGAGATGAGTGTTCCATATTGTAACGGAAGAGGAGAATGCGAGAAATTAATTGCCCCTATACTATCCGAAATTTTAGGAGAAACGATCGCAGTTAAAAAAGAAGAGTGCGCAGCCTATCCCAACGGAAATTGTCACGTCAGCTTTGGCTCTGCGAAAGCATATGTCATTGAGACCGGGATTGCCAATGCAGCAAAAGGTGGCGGCTTAGTATCAGGCGATAGTTATTCTACTATTGAGTTAGGCGCAGGAAAATACGCCATTGCGATTAGTGATGGCATGGGAAATGGAGAAAGAGCTCATTTAGAAAGCAACGAAACACTACTACTCTTGCAAAAGATTTTGAAAAGCGGAATAGAAGAAAAGGTTGCGATTAAATCTGTGAACTCAATCCTCTCCTTACGAACAACAGATGAAATTTTTGCAACGCTAGATTTAGCAATGATCGATCTACAGGATGCTAGTGCAAAATTTCTGAAGATAGGTTCCACACCGAGCTTCATAAAGCGCGGAGACAGAGTCATGGATATAGAAGCTAGCAACTTGCCTATGGGCATCATTCAAGAGTTTGATGTAGATGTTGTCAGTGAACAATTAAAGGCTGGAGACTTATTGATTATGATGAGTGATGGAATATTCGAGGGTCCAAAGCATGTTGAGAATTATGATATATGGATGAAAAGAAAAATTAAAGAATTAAAAACAGAAGATCCTCAGGAAATAGCAGATATCATTATGGAAGAAGTGATTCGTACTAGAGGTGGCCAAATTGAGGATGATATGACCATTGTTGTTGCAAAAATTAAGAGAAACCTGCCTGTATGGGCAGCGATTCCTCTTAATCGAAAGAGAGTGATGTAGAGAATAAAGTTTAACAGACTATCAGATTAAAAAAAGTGATAGAAACGTATAAAAGCCCTACTTTCCGTCCATGATGGTACTACATTATGGAGGAGGGGATAAAAGTGAGGAAAGGGACGATAAAGCAAATCCTTTTAATTACAGATGGTTGTTCAAATCAGGGGGAAGACCCGATAGCGATGGCTGCTTTAGCTAAAGAACAAGGAATTACTGTAAATGTTATTGGTGTACTGGAAGAAGATACAATAGAGGAAAAGGGCATGCAAGAGATTGATGGAATCGCCATGTCGGGTGGCGGAGTTAGTCAGATCGTCTATGCGAAGCAATTATCACATACCGTTCAAATGGTGACAAGGAAAGCTATGACTCAAACACTACAAGGTTTTGTAAATAAAGAATTACAGCAAATACTAGGATCCAAGACATCGATGGAGGACTTACCACCGGATAAACGTGGCGAGGTTATGGAAGTTGTTGATGAGCTTGGAGAGACGGTTGAATTAGAGGTTCTAGTTTTAGTAGATACGAGTGCTAGTATGAAGGATAAACTACCAACTGTAAAAGAAGCTATACTAGACTTATCCTTAAGCTTGAATGCAAGAATGGGGGATAATAAATTCTCAGTATTCGTATTTCCTGGGAAAAAGAAAGAAGTAGAGAGGATTTTAGATTGGACGCCAAAGCTTGAGACACTGACATCGGTTTTCCCAAAGCTGACATCTGGGGGAATTACTCCAACTGGGCCAGCCCTTCGTGCAGCCTTGTCTCACTTTGAAAAGAAACGATCACTAAGGAGTTTGATTTCCCGTGATGAACAATACTTTGAAGAATCAGGCATGTAAAGCCTCCTCAGGGACTGTTATCACAGGTAAATGGCATAAACAATCATATCGGATATTAAAACCGCTAGGATATGGAGCGAACGGAGTCGTCTATCTAGCGAGTAGTACAAGTGGTTTAGTTGCACTAAAGTTAAATGATAACAGTATGTCCATAACTTCTGAAGTGAATGTTCTTAAACACTTTTCAAAGGTCCAAGGATCTTCCCTTGGGCCTTCTTTATTAGATGTGGATGATTGGCACCGATCTGAACTCAGAATGACTGTTCCATTTTATGCAATGGAATATGTAAAGGGCGAGAACTTTTTGCATTTTGTTGCGAACCGAGGTGAGGAATGGTCAGGTATTCTTTGTTCACAACTCTTGCTTGATCTAGATAGATTACATCAAGAGGGTTGGGTGTTTGGTGATTTAAAGCCAGATAACTTATTAGTAACAGGCCCTCCACCTAGAATTCGTTGGTTAGATGTTGGGGGGGTTACCATCCAAGGTAGGTCCATCAAAGAATTTACTGAATTCTTTGATCGTGGATATTGGGGGCTTGGATCGAGAGTTGCAGAGCCGTCATATGACTTGTTTGCAGTGGCAATGATCATGATAAATGCAGCTTATCCAAAGCGTTTTTCTAAAGGTAATGATGGGCCCCAACAAATCAAACAAATGATTACCACACACTCCGCTCTTAGAAAATACCAGGACGTTCTCCTTGGTGCGATTGAAGGTAAATATACGAAAGCATTGGACATGAGACGAGACCTTGTGATCTCTATGAGTAAAGCAAGTGTGACGGCCCCACCGAAAAAAAGAAATATCCAGACAAAAACACAAACTTCTACGAATACTAGAAATCAACAACGAACAGTAAAAAAGACGAAGGAAAAAAAGGGGACACTGGAGACCTTATTAATTCTTCTCTTTTTATTTTTAGCCTATATCCTTTATATTTATGGTCAGTTAATTTAGCCTTCTATATCCTAGTTGCTGAATTATTGGAGTCTGTCACAAGCGTCACTTTATTTGGTTAATTTAAAAATAAGTGATACGATAACCAAGCAAGCTATATACTAAGAATGAATTGGACCGTTGCATATGGAAGAAAAAATTAGACGTTTCATGACTAAACATCATTTAGTCGAACCTAATAGCACCATTGTAGTAGGCGTATCCGGAGGTCCTGATTCTCTCGCGTTGTTACATTTCTTGTGGACGAACCGAGAAAGGGAAGGCTGGAATATAGTTGCTGCACATATTGACCACATGTTTCGTGGTGAGGAATCAGCCGCAGAATTGAAATTTGTAGAGTCCTATTGTCGTCAACATCAAATACCGTGTGAAGTGACACAAATAAATGTCACTACGTATCAAAAAGAGCAAGGTATATCAAGTCAGGTTGCTGCAAGGGAATGTCGTTATGCCTTTTTTAAAGAGGTATCGGATAAACATAAGGCAAGTATATTGGCACTGGCTCAACACGGGGATGACCAAGTAGAAACCATACTGATGAGATTAGTAAGAGGCGCATTAGGGAAAGCTATTTCAGGAATTCTACCGAAACGAACGTGGCATGAGGGTTATGTCATTCGTCCTTTGTTACCGGTTAGTAAAGCGGAAATTCTCTCATACTGCAAAAAATTCGAGCTAGAGCCCAAGTTCGATCTTTCAAACACAAAAGATATTTATACAAGGAATCGTTTTCGTAATGTGATAATACCTTTTGTAAAAAAAGAGAACCCTAATGTACACGAGATGTTTCAGCAATTTAGCGAAAGACAAATTGAAGATGAATGCTTTTTAGAGGAATTAACAATCGAGAGAATGAATACAGTAATTAAAAAGAAAAATGACAACCAGATAGAACTCTCAATTAAGGCACTTTTAGAATTGCCTATTCCTTTACAAAGAAGGGGACTTCATCTAATATTAACTTATCTATATCATTCAGTTCCTAGTTCTTTATGTTTTTTACATATCGAACAAATTTTTCATTTGATTGTAAGTGTTCGTCCATCAGGCACTTTACACTTTCCCCAAGGTTTAATCATCAAACGTTCTTATGATGCATGCATGTTTACGTTCGAAGAGGATAAGGTATATAAGTATTCTTATTGTCTTATGAATAAGGACAAGATTCTTTTTCCCAATGGGCAAGAATTATGGGTGGAGGAACACCGTCAATACCCTACCACAACGAGCAATTCTATGTTTATTTTAGACGCTACCTATAACAGCTCTCCTTTAACTGTAAGGAACCGAGAGCAGGGAGACAGAATTCAATTAAAGGGTATGAATGGATCAAGGAAGATAAAAGATATCTTTATTGATGAAAAAATTCCTCATCATGATAGGGCATCTTGGCCGATTGTAGCAAATCAAGAAGGTCAAATTCTATGGATACCAGGACTAAAGAAATCTAGGTTTGAAACTGTTGATAAGCATCAAACATTGTATACAGTTCTATTTTTCAAAAGGGAATGACTTCTAGGAGGATCGCAAGCATGCATGAAGAAATTGAAAAAGTACTCATTTCTGAGAGTGATATTCAAGAAAAGGTAAAAGAGTTAGGTGAGCGTTTAACAAAGGAATACAATAATCGATTTCCTTTAGCTGTTGGTGTACTAAAAGGCGCTATGCCGTTTATGGGAGATTTATTAAAAAGAGTCAATACCCATCTCGAAATGGACTTTATGGACGTTTCAAGTTATGGTAACTCTACGGTCTCTTCTGGTGAAGTGAAGATCATTAAGGATTTAGATACATCAGTTGAAGGAAGAGATATCTTGATTATTGAAGATATCATCGATAGTGGCCTAACCTTAAGTTATCTTGTAGAGCTATTCAAATACAGGAAAGCCAAGTCAATCAAAATTGTTACACTGCTTGATAAGCCAACAGGAAGAAAGGCCGATATTAAAGCTGATTTTGTAGGGTTTATCGTACCAGATGAGTTTGTAGTTGGATACGGCTTGGATTATGCAGAAAGATATCGCAATCTTCCTTATATAGGTGTCTTGAAGCCAGAAGTTTATCAGAATGCATAATAAATCGTATTAGTAGGCTAAAGGCAATGATTTGTAATACACTGTTATTATATGGTACGATTTAACATAGTTTGTATACATGGGAGGAGGAAAGGGATGAATCGGATCTTCCGTAATACCATCTTTTATCTATTAATATTTTTAGTCGTAATTGGGGTTGTTAGTTTCTTTACAGGTTCAAACCAGCCAGTTGATGAATTAACATATGATGAGTTCATTCAACACCTTGATAATGGAGAAGTAACTGAAATAACAATGCAACCAAAACTAGGCGTCTTTGAAGTTCGAGGTAGGTTAGAGGCTTATGGCAAAGATGAAGACAAGACATTTCTTACATATGTAACAAATAGTCCTCAAGCACTTGAACGTATTGAGGAATTAGCACAACAGAAAAAGGTGGATATCCAGACTGCAGAAGAAACAAGTGGATGGGTAACATTCTTTACATCCATTATCCCGTTTGTCATTATCTTTATTTTATTCTTCTTCTTATTAAACCAAGCTCAAGGCGGCGGTAGTCGTGTCATGAACTTCGGTAAGAGTAAGGCTAAGCTTTACAGTGAAGAAAAGAAAAAGGTTCGCTTCAAAGATGTTGCGGGTGCTGACGAGGAAAAGCAAGAGCTTGTTGAAGTAGTGGAGTTTTTAAAGGATCCTCGTAAGTTTACTGAATTAGGTGCACGGATTCCAAAAGGAATTCTACTAGTGGGTCCACCAGGAACAGGTAAAACCCTACTCGCTCGAGCTACTGCTGGAGAAGCAGGAGTTCCATTCTTCTCAATTAGTGGATCTGACTTTGTTGAAATGTTTGTTGGGGTTGGAGCTTCACGTGTTCGTGACTTATTTGAAAATGCCAAGAAAAATGCACCTTGTATTATCTTTATAGATGAGATTGATGCAGTTGGACGTCAGCGTGGTGCTGGTTTAGGTGGAGGCCATGATGAACGAGAGCAGACGCTAAACCAGTTACTTGTTGAGATGGATGGATTCGGTGCCAATGAAGGAGTTATTATTGTAGCTGCTACAAACCGTCCAGACATCTTAGATCCTGCCTTGTTACGACCTGGACGTTTTGACCGTCAAATTACAGTTGACCGCCCAGATATTAAGGGTCGTGAAGCTGTACTGAAGGTTCATTCAAGAAATAAACCTCTTTCTGATGATATTGATCTGAAAGCTATTGCAATGCGGACACCAGGCTTCTCAGGTGCTGATCTTGAAAATCTTTTAAATGAAGCGGCGCTTGTAGCTGCAAGACATAGTAAAAAGAAAATTGATAACGAAGATATCGACGAAGCAACAGACCGAGTAATCGCGGGTCCAGCTAAGAAGAGTCGTGTTATCTCAAAAAAGGAACGAAACATTGTTGCCTATCATGAGGCTGGACATGTCATTATCGGCACTGTGTTAAGTGAAGCGGATATCGTTCACAAAGTAACAATCGTACCGAGGGGTCAAGCTGGAGGGTATGCAGTCATGCTTCCGAAAGAAGACCGTTACTTTATGACAAAGCCGGAGCTACTTGATAAGATTACAGGTTTACTAGGTGGACGCGTTGCAGAGGAACTTGTATTTGGTGAAGCAAGTACCGGTGCGCATAATGACTTTCAGCGTGCTACCGGAATTGCTCGTAAAATGGTTACCGAATATGGAATGAGCGAAAGACTTGGACCTCTTCAATTTGGTCAGGCTCAAGGCGGTCAAGTTTTCTTAGGTAGAGATTTTCATAACGAACAGAATTACAGTGAGAAATTCGCCTACGAAATTGACTTAGAGATCCAGCGATTTATTAAGGAATCCTTTGAAAAGGCTAAACAAATTCTGACTGACAATCGTGATAAGCTTGAATTAGTTGCTCAGACATTGTTAGAAGTAGAAACACTAGATGCTAGACAGATTAAGCACCTAGTTGAAGAAGGAAAACTTCCTGAACCTATCGTGAAAATTCCTAAAGAAGAAAAGATCGACGAAATAAAAGTTACTATTTCTACCAAAAAAGAAGAACCATTAGATGAAGAAAAATAAGAAGCTCGGGCTTAGGCCCAAGCTTCTTATTTTTTTTCATCAGACAAATTTACTAAAAGTGAGACCTCATTTGGTTCATGACTAAATGAAGTGTTTTCTAAAGTCATTTTTACAGAATGTAGTTCAAGAAAAGCTCGGGTAAAAGGTAAATTATGATAAGATAGTTATAGTTGGGTTCAAAGTAAATTCGAGAAAATTTAGAAGGTGATAGATATGATTTTTGTGCTAGATGTAGGGAATACCAATACAGTATTAGGTGTTTTTGATAAAGAGAAATTAAAGTACCATTGGAGGTTTGAGACGAATCGTAATAAGACAGAGGATGAGTATGGCATGCTCATTAAGTCTCTACTGCTCCACGAGGGAATCACATTTTCGGATATAACGGGAATTATTATATCTTCTGTTGTTCCCCCTATTATGTTTCCATTAGAGCGTATGTGTCAGAAATACTTTCATTTGAATGCTCTTATCGTTGGACCGGGAATCAAGACGGGGTTAAATATTAAGTACGAAAATCCAAGAGAAGTTGGTGCGGATCGAATAGTAAACGCAGTGGCAGGTATTGCGCAATATGGTAGTCCACTCATTATTGTTGACTTCGGCACAGCTACTACGTATTGTTACATAAATGAAGAGAAGCAATACATGGGTGGAGCCATAGCTCCTGGAATCAATATATCCACAGAAGCTTTATATTCAAAGGCCGCTAAGCTCCCTCGTATAGAAATTGCAAGGCCAGAAACCATTGTGGGGAAAAATACAGTAAGTGCCATGCAAGCGGGAATTGTATATGGATATGTTGGACAAGTTGAGGGAATTGTTACACGGATGAAACAAGAATCTGGCACCAATCCAAAGGTTATCGCAACAGGTGGGCTTGCCTCATTGATTTCAAATGAATCTACTGTCATTGATATCATTGATCCTTTTCTTACGTTAAAAGGACTATATATGATTTATTTACGCAACCAAAGAAACGTGGAAGTAGAAAGGGGACATTTTAATGTCTGATTATTTAATTCGAGCATTAGCCCATGAAGGACAAGTTCGTGCTTTTGCTGTACGAACAACGGAAACAGTAGGTGAAGCCCAAAAACGCCATGACACATGGCCAACTGCTTCAGCGGCTCTAGGGCGTGCTATTACCGCTGGTGTTATGATGGGGGCTATGCTTAAAGGGAATGACAAATTATCGATTAAGATAGAGGGCGGCGGACCAATTGGAACAATCATTGTCGACAGTGATGGTAAAGGACAAGTTCGTGGCTATGTGACAAATCCGCATGTTCATTTTGATTTGAACAAAGCTGGAAAACTAGATGTTGCAAGAGCAGTTGGAACAGATGGCTATCTAGCTGTTGCGAAAGACCAAGGATTAAAGGAATATTTCTCAGGACAGGTTCCTATTGTCTCGGGTGAACTTGGAGAGGACTTCACGTATTATTTTGCCACTTCAGAACAAGTTCCCTCCTCAGTTGGTGTGGGGGTTTTAGTAAACCCCGATCATACAATTTTAGCATCGGGTGGCTTTATCATTCAATTACTCCCTGGTACTAGCAATGAAACGATTGATGCAATTGAAAAAAGGCTACAAACAATTGAGCCTGTCTCAAAGCTGATTCAAAAAGGATTAACTCCAGAGGAAATCTTAGATGAAGTTCTGGGTGAAGGGACAGTAAAAGTAATAGGTCAATTCCCTATTGGGTTTCACTGTTACTGCTCAAAGGAACGAATTGAGAGCGCGATCCAGAGCTTAGGCAAGGAAGAAATTGAAGATATGATTGAAAAAGAGGGAAAAGCAGAAGCACAATGTCATTTCTGTAACGAACGATACGAACTCACAAAAGAAGAGCTAGAAAATTTATTACCTAAAGAATAGCTAAAGAATAGTTATATAGGGAGAGAGAAATTTGAATAACAAAGGGGTATGGGTGGCAGTCTTCATTCTAGTTGCAACGAATTGTCTTACATTAGGAATGTGGTTTACGGGTAAGCAGGAGAGACTAGCGATACCTGCTCTTGTAAAAACAGCCTCTTCTGCTACCGATGAGGTTGTAGCAACAGTAGGAGATCTAAATATTACACATCAGGATTGGCTGAATCAGTTAGAAAAGTTATATGGAAAAGAAACACTAAAAGAAATAATTAACCGAGAAGTGATTTATCAGCTCGCAGACAAACATACTATTAAAGTATCAGATGAAACCGTTGAGCAAGAATTACTAATGATCAAAGCTATGTATAATTCAGTAGAAAATGAAGAAATATCTGATCAAGAAGAATGGAAAGAACAGATTAAATATGACCTATTGTTAGAGGAAATGTTAACAAGAGATGTAACAATCCCAGAGGAACTTATCCAAGAGTTTTATAACGAAAATCAAACTCTTTTCCAAATTCCAACTACCTATCATCTTTCGCACATAAAGGTTAAAACAAAGGAAGAAGCCCAAACAGTGCTTGATGAGCTAAAAGCTGGTTCTGAATTCTCCGTTTTAGCAATGGAAAAATCAACAGACGAATTTTCTTCAAATGATGGAGGAGATCTAGGTTTTGTTACAAGAGAAAGTGGATATTTACCTAAAGAATATGATGTGCTTCTTTCAACATTAGAAGAAAAGAAGTGGGAAGGTCCAATTCAAATAGGAGAAGAATATGCAGTTCTCTTTCTTCACGAGACATTGGAAGGAAAAGAGTTTTCTTATGACGACATAAAGGATCATATTCGTAGACAGCTAGCTTTAGGACAAATTGAAGGCAAGGTAACAGCTGAACAATTTTGGGATGAAGTTGATGTCAATTGGTTTTATGATAAGTCGAAATAATTGACAATTCTAACACCTTTTGTTAAATTTTAAATAAAACCTATAATAATACTAGGAATTAAGGGGTGCTTTAGATGAGAGTGGCAAATTCAATTACAGAACTAATTGGGGAAACACCCATTGTTAAATTAAATAATCTTGTCGATGAAGATATGGCTGAAGTTTATTTGAAATTAGAATTTATGAACCCTGGAAGTAGTGTAAAAGATCGGATCGCGCTAGCTATGGTGGAGACGGCTGAAAAGAACGGAACATTAAAATTAGGAGACACAATCATTGAACCAACTAGTGGAAACACAGGGATTGGGTTAGCGATGGTAGCTGCAGCAAAGGGATATAAGCTGATTGTTTCAATGCCTGAAACGATGAGCATGGAGCGACGCAATCTACTTCGTGCCTATGGGGCAGAACTTGTTTTAACCCCAGGATCTGAAGGGATGAACGGGGCTGTGAAGAAAGCGGAAGAACTGTCTATTGAACACGGTTACTTCATGCCACAGCAGTTTAAAAATGCAGCAAATCCTGAGGTTCATCGTTTAACAACAGGTCCAGAAATCGTTAAGCAAATGGGAGAACAACTAGATGCCTTCGTTTCCGGGATTGGCACGGGTGGTACGATTACAGGTGCCGGTTTATTTTTAAAAGAGAATTATCCAACAATTAAGATATATGCAGTTGAGCCCCTTGATTCTCCTATTTTGGCAGGTGGAAAGCCAGGACCACACAAGCTACAAGGAATTGGGGCAAATTTTATTCCGGAAATTTTGGATACAAAGATTTACGACGAAATTATCCATGTGAAGACTGAAGAAGCTTTCGAGTATGCAAGACGTGCGGCTCGTGAAGAAGGTCTACTTGGTGGTATTTCCTCTGGTGCAGCCATTTTTGCCGCAATAAAAGTTGCAAAAGAATTAGGGAAAGGTAAAAAAGTGCTTGCCATTATTCCGAGTAATGGAGAGCGTTATCTAACTACAGCACTATATCAATTTGAAGAGTAGGCAGCCTGCAAAGGGTTGCTTTTTTTTATAGTAGGAAGTAGATGCTTTATATACATCCTGCACCAGCGTCAAGCTCGCCTGAGGTCACAAAACCGCGCGGCCAAGGGCGAAAATGCGCCTATAATTCTTAAGGACATCTGCTATACCTGAGCAAAATGGGTTGCTTTTGCCTTTTGTACTCCTATTTTCCAAGTGACTTTTCCCATAAAGTTCATTTGAAATAATGAACGAAAAAGATGTCCGCTTTCACGGAATCATGTAAAATATAAGTAACTTTACTAGGAGAGTGTCATATGGGGAAGAAATATCCGTTCTATAAAAAAATAAGCATACAAAAGGAAAGCTGGTTTCCTTTCTACCAATACATTAGCAGAGAAAATACCCATCATGCACTTCTTGAAAGTGGAAGAGGTGGTAGGTATAGCGTAATGGGGTTAGATCCAGTTGCTATCCTAAAAGGTAAGAACAATATCTTAGAAATATCCAACCTAGGTAAGACAACTACTCAAACAGGTAATCCTCTACTTTTAATGAGAGACTGGATGAAAGAAGCTCAGATAGAAACCAATCTAAGTCTTCCATTTTTTCAAGGAGGAGCGATTGGCTTTTTGAGTTATGACTATGCAAGGTATATTGAGAAATTACCACAGAGTTCAATTGATGATTTGGATGTTCCAGATTTATTTTTCATGATCTTCGACGATGTATTTGTCTTTGATCATCAAGAAGAAATGCTTTATATAATTGTATGCATGGAGAAAAATGAACAGTCAGATGCAGAGGAAAGATTACTATACTTGCAAAAAGTTTGGGAAACAACCACTATATCTAATGAAGGTAAGGACGAGGCAAGCACCTTGACTCCAACTGTAGCGGATGAGTTACAAGTGTCCCTTACAGAACCTCAATTTGGACAAGCAGTAAAAAAAATAAAGGAATATATATCCGCAGGGGATGTCTTTCAAGTTAACCTTTCTGTTAGACAGGCACAAGCCCTACTGGTGAATGCGATAGATGTTTATTCAGTGTTAAGGGAAATCAATCCATCTCCATACATGGCTTACATGCACACACCTGATTTTCAAATAGTTAGTGGGTCCCCGGAGTTGCTTATTCAAAAGGATGGGGATCAAGTAAGTACGAGACCAATTGCAGGTACCCGTTCGAGAGGCAAGGATGAAATGGAGGATGAAAAGCTAGCCCGCGAGCTAATTGACAATGAAAAGGAACGCGCAGAGCATGTGATGCTAGTCGATCTCGAGAGAAATGACCTAGGTAGAGTTTGTCAATATGGGACGGTACAGGTTGATGAATTCATGGTCATTGAGCGTTACTCTCATGTTATGCACATCGTTTCTAACGTAAAAGGCACATTGTTAAATCGATATGATGCATATGATGTTATAAATGCCGTATTTCCTGGAGGTACCATTACGGGTGCTCCAAAGATAAGAACAATGGAGATTATCGAGGAACTAGAACCCGTTAGAAGAGGTATTTACACAGGATCAATTGGCTGGATAGGGTATAATGGAGATATGTGCTTGAATATTTCGATTCGAACGATGATGGTAATGGAAGGGATAGCTTACATCCAGGCGGGTGCAGGAGTAGTCATCGATTCCAACCCAGATTTCGAATATAAAGAATCGTTAAAGAAGGCAAAGGCTTTATGGCAGGCTAAAGAAGTGGCTGAAGAGAAAGAGAATAGACAAAAAGTAGCTGAGTAGAGGAGAGAAGAGAATGATTTTAATGATTGATAACTATGACTCATTTACATTTAATCTAGTTCAATATTTAGGAGAGCTAGGGCAAGAATTAGTTGTAAAAAGAAATGACCAAATTACAATTGAAGAGATTGAGGCGCTAAATCCTTCCTTATTAATGATATCACCAGGTCCTTGTAGTCCAAATGAAGCGGGAATAAGTTTAAAGGCAATCGAATACTTTGCAGGAAAAATACCGATCTTCGGAGTTTGTTTAGGTCATCAGTCAATTGCTCAAGTTTTTGGTGGTGAAGTCGTGAGAGCCGAGCGTTTAATGCATGGAAAAACCTCCCCAATCCATCATAATGGAAAAACGATTTTCAAAGGGCTTGAACTCCCTTTTGTAGCAACTAGATACCATTCCTTGATTGTAAAGAAGGAAAGTCTACCAGATACTTTTGAAATTACTGCATGGACACAAGAGCAAGAAATCATGGCAATTCGTCATAAGGAATTACCAATCGAAGGAGTTCAATTCCACCCAGAATCAATCATGACTTCTTCTGGAAAACAACTTTTGAAGAACTTTGTTGAGTTGTATGGAAAAAAAGGTGAACCCGTGGTATGTACATCTATTTAAATGGCCAAATCATAAAAGAAGAAGAAGCAGTTATTTCCGTATTTGACCACGGATTTATGTATGGCCTTGGGCTATTTGAAACGTTTCGAGTCTATCAAGGTCATCCTTTTTTATTAGTTGATCATTTACACCGTTTGCGAAAAGGATTAACAGAGCTTCAAATACAGTGGGATGTAACTAATGAACAGGTCGTTGATGCTATTCAACAGATCCTTCATAAAAATAAACTTCAAGATGCTTACATCCGTCTTAATGTTTCAGCGGGTCCAAGTGGTCTTGGTCTAATAACAGAACCTTATAAAGATTCTACAACAATCATTTACGTCAAGCAGATACCTGAAATGGTGAAGGAGAAGAAGGGCGTCTTTCTTAAAATACGTCGTAATACTCCGGAAGGATCCTACCGGTTAAAATCCCACCATTATTTAAATAATATCTTGGGCAAACAAGAAATTGGACAAAATACAGAACTCGAAGGGATTTTCTTAACAAAAGAGGGTTTTGTTGCTGAAGGTATTGTGTCAAATCTCTTCTGGGTAAAGGATCGAATCGTGTACACCCCTCACATCGAGACAGGAATCCTGAATGGAATTACTAGACAGTTTGTTTTAAAGCTACTTGAAGAGGCGAAAATAACCTATAAAGAAGGATTTTTTAGTTTAGATGATCTATTATCAAGTGATGAGGCTTTTATAACTAACTCTATTCAGGAGATTATTCCTTTATACAAAATAGAACATAAACTATTTCCTAAAAGTGAGAGACATATAACAAGGTGGTTGCAGAAAAAATATAATGAATTAAAACACATACTCTAAACAATGAAACTAGGGTGGAGAGGTATGATGAAAATTGTCTACATTTATAAATACAATTATCCCTTGTGGCTCATATCAACTAGATAGTAAAAAAAAGACCTACATCATGGGCATATTAAACGTTACTCCAGATTCATTCTCAGATGGTGGGAACTTCACAAACATTCCGGCTGCAGTTGACCATGCTAGATACATGATTCAAAACGGGGCAGATCTGTTAGATGTAGGGGGAGAGTCAACCAGACCGGGGGCCAGTGAAGTGGCTCTTGATACGGAATTGGAAAGAATAATTCCTGTGATAAAAGCTCTTTCTTCGAGTATTGATGCTCCCATCTCAATTGATACATATAAAGCTGAGGTTGCGAAAAGGGCTATTGAAGCGGGTGCACATATGATTAATGATGTATGGGGTGCTAAAGCGGATCCAAAGATGGCACAAGTTGCTGCACATTATAATGTGCCAATTGTCTTAATGCATAATCGTGATAATAAAAATTATACGCATTTAATGCGTGATGTTATTAAAGACCTAATGGAGAGTATATCCATCGCTAAAGCTTCAGGAGTAAAAGATGAACACATTATTCTAGATCCTGGTATTGGCTTTGCAAAGGATTTTGACATGAATATTAATGTGCTACAGAATATGGATCAAATCGTAGCACTGGGTTATCCTGTCTTATTGGGCACATCCAGAAAAGCCTTTATAGGCCGAATTCTTGATCTTCCACCTAGTGAGAGAATGGAAGGAACAGGTGCAACGGTATGTCTAGGTATTCAAAAGGGATGCAGTATCATGCGTGTTCATGATGTACAGCCTATCTCAAGAATGGCGAAGGTCATGGACACTCTAGTTGGCAAAGGAGATGGACAGCATCGATAAGATTGAACTTCAACAGATGATGTTTTATGGGTATCATGGAGTTTTACAAGAGGAAACGAAACTTGGTCAGCGATTTATTGTGGATCTTTCCCTTTCATTAGATTTAACAAAAGCGGGAAAAAGTGATGATTTGAATGATACAGTCAATTATGCACAAGTATATGACCTTTGTCGCCGTATCGTCGAAGGCGAAGAACCTAAAAAGCTGATTGAATCTCTAGCAGAGGACCTATGTGAGAAGCTCTTAAACGAGTTTCCCTTGATTCAAGAATGTACATTAAAATTAATTAAACCTGACCCTCCTATTCCAGGCTATTACCAATCTGTCAGTGTTGTCTTGACAAGGAGTAGGCATGAAGAATAGGGTTTTTATTGGTATTGGTTCCAACATCCAGGAAAGAGTTTATTATTTAGAAGAATCTATAAAAGCATTAGTGAAAAATGAACGAATAAAAATCCTTAATTATTCTTCAATATATGAAACAGAGCCTGTTGGATTTACAGAACAAGATTCTTTTCTGAATATGGTTATAGAAATTTCTACTAGTATGTCTCCGCATGAACTCTTATCTGTTATACAAAACATTGAATTAGTACTTGGTAGGAATAGGGAGATGAAGTGGGGGCCAAGAACTTTAGACCTTGACATTTTGTTATACAACCAAGAGAATATTATAGCAGAAGACTTAATTGTTCCACATCCAAGAATGCACGAACGGGCATTTGTTATTGTCCCACTCTTTGAGATTGATCAAGAGCTAACCGTTAATGGACGAAAAGTGAAAGATATATATATGGAACAACTAGATAGAGATGGGGTTCAAATATGGAAGCTTCGATGTGGGGAAGGCGTATACGAGCTTTTCGAAAACTAAAGGGCTATACACAAGAAGGTTTTGCCAAGTATTTGGGTATCTCGGTTTCAATACTTGGGGAAATTGAACGTGGAAATAGAGCGCCTAGTGAAGAGCTGCTAAATAGTGTCGCAGAGTCACTTAATATTTCAATAGAAGATTTAACACCAAAAGAAAACTAAAAAGGAGGTTAATCCATGCTAAAAATAGGTGATATTCAGATGAAAAACCAAGTCGTTCTTGCTCCCATGGCCGGAGTATGTAACGCCGCTTTTCGTCTAACAGTAAAAGAATTTGGTGCAGGTCTTGTTTGTGCAGAGATGGTCAGTGACAAAGCTATTCTTTATAAAAATGCCAAAACAATGGGAATGCTCTATATAGATGAACGCGAGAAACCTCTTAGCCTCCAAATATTTGGTGGTGAAAAAGATACCTTAGTGGAAGCTGCTAAATTTGTAGATAAAAATACAACAGCTGATATTATCGATATCAATATGGGCTGTCCTGTACCGAAAATCACAAAATGTGATGCGGGTGCTAAATGGCTTCTAGATCCTAATAAAATTTATGAAATGGTCGCAGCTGTAGCAGATGCTGTTGATAAGCCTGTTACTGTAAAAATGAGAATGGGCTGGGATTCAGATCGTATTTTTGCGGTTGAAAATGCTAGAGCGGTTGAACGTGCAGGTGGAAAGGCCGTGGCTCTTCACGGAAGAACGAGAGTTCAAATGTACGAAGGTCATGCAAACTGGGACATTATTAAAGAAGTTAAACAAGCGGTATCGATTCCTGTGATTGGAAACGGTGATATACAGACTCCTCAAGATGCAAAGCGCATGCTAGAGGAAACGGGTGTTGATGGAGTCATGATAGGTCGTGCTGCTCTTGGTAACCCTTGGATGATCTATCAAACCGTTAAATACCTAGAAACAGGTGTGCTTATGGAAGAGCCATCGATCAGAAAAAAAATTGATGTTTGTATTCTTCATTTAGACCGATTAATAGCTCTTAAAGGTGAAATGATTGCTGTTAGAGAAATGCGTAAACATGCTGCTTGGTATTTAAAAGGAATAAAAGGAAATGCAAAGGTACGAAATAGCATTAACGACTGTAACACCAGAAGTGATTTAGTTACGTTATTGTCTTATTTAGTAGAAGAGGTAGAAGCAAGAGAGCGAAACGAAGTTCAAGTCGTTTAATCGTTTGACTTACCTATCAGACTGACCTATAATACCCATAAAGAAGATTGCCCACTGCCTGTACGCTACTGGCAGTTTTATTCATTTATAAATAAAACCCATTAAGTTTGGAGTGAGAATGTTGAGTTTTGAAGAGTTGAATGATCAGGTAAAGGTGCGCCGGGAAAAATTACATAAGCTACGTGAAAAAGGATTAGATCCATTTGGAAAACGTTTTGAACGTTCACATACATCTGTGGGGTTGACTTCCCTTTATGGTGAAGCTTCTAAAGAAGAACTAGATAGACAGAATATCGAGGTTACGATCGCTGGCCGAATTATGACAAAGCGTGGAAAAGGTAAAGCAGGATTCACACATATTCAAGATTTAGGCGGGCAAATTCAACTATATATTCGACAAGATGCTGTTGGGGAAGAGGCCTATGAAATTTTTGACACTGCGGACATCGGAGATATTGTTGGAGTGACTGGATTTGTTTTTAAAACACAAGTCGGGGAATTGTCCATCAAGACTACTAGTTTTGAATTACTGACAAAATCACTCAAGCCTTTGCCAGAAAAATACCACGGTTTAAAGGACGTGGAACAACGGTATAGACAGCGTTACTTGGATTTAATTATGAATCCAGCAAGCCGTGATACATTTATTATGAGAAGTAAAATTATCCAGTCAATGAGAAGATACCTTGATAACCAAGGATACTTAGAGGTTGAAACGCCAACCATGCACTCGATTGCTGGAGGAGCATCGGCACGTCCGTTCGTGACTCATCACAATGCATTAGATATGACTCTTTATATGCGTATCGCAATTGAGCTCCATTTAAAACGGTTAATAGTTGGTGGCTTAGAAAAGGTCTATGAAATTGGTCGAGTATTTAGGAATGAAGGGGTATCTACTAGACATAACCCTGAATTTACAATGCTTGAATTGTATGCAGCATATGCAGATTTCAATGACATCATGTCCCTAACTGAAAATGTAGTCGCTCATATCGCACAAGAAGTGTTAGGAACTACTACCGTGCAATATGGAGAGTACACGATAAACTTATCACCTCAATGGACAAGACTTCATATGGTTGATGCAGTTAAGGAATATGTAGGTGTAGACTTTTGGAGAGAGATGTCATTAGAGGAAGCAAGACAACTCGCTAAAGAACACAGTGTAGAAATAAGTGAGCATATGCTATATGGGCATATCGTAAATGAATTCTTTGAACAAAAGATAGAAGAAAAACTAATTCAGCCGACCTTTATATATGGACACCCAGTTGAAATCTCTCCTTTAGCTAAGAAAAATCCAGAGGATCCTCGCTTTACTGATCGTTTTGAGCTATTTATTGTCGCTAGAGAACATGCAAATGCCTTTACTGAACTAAATGACCCAATTGATCAAAGAGAACGTTTTGAAGCACAACTAAAAGAAAAAGAGCAAGGAAATGATGAAGCTCAAGAGATGGATGAGGATTTCATTGAAGCGCTGGAGTATGGAATGCCTCCAACGGGAGGACTTGGAATCGGGATCGATCGATTAGTGATGTTATTGACTAATGCCCCTTCTATTAGAGATGTACTATTATTTCCGCAGATGAGACATAGAGAAAATATAAAATCAGAGTAATAAACAAAAGCCTTGCTGAGAACCTCAGCGGGCTTTTTTTGTAATATCTATGCCGAAAATTAGTTTCAAACTTATATGAAAATATTTCCTGTTGAAAAAAATGAATGAAGGTGTTATAGTTATAAACGTTGTCGCGAAAAAATATTTGAAAAGCAAATATTAATTGTTTAATTGTTTGTAAAAAAATTAAATTAGTGTTGACGATTCTTTACAATGATGGTATATTTATAAAGTCGCTTTTGAGAGCGGCACACAAGTTCTTTGAAAACTAAACAGAACGTCAAGCTTGACTAGGACTTTCTAGTCCTTGTCAAAAATGTAACAAAACATCTGTATTCATACAGATGAAGGTTCCTTTCACTTTTGTGAGGGAACTATTGAAAGCTATTTTCGCTATCGCGAAAAAGT